>CAYJUB010000073.1:0-8428 GCA_964373145.1 uncultured Moraxellaceae bacterium | reverse complement strand
ACAGGGAAACTCTGTATGGCTGCTGTAGAGCATGTTCCTGCTGGCATTTATGGCAAACAAGCACTTCAATCCATGGCGTGGTGGCCGAGTGTTGAACGTCGGGTTGTGGGTGCAGAAGATGTTCGATCAGCACTCATGTTTGTTGAGCGCGGCGAATGTACGCTTGGGATTGTTTATGCAACTGATGCTGGGGTGAGTAAAAAAGTCGCAATAGATGCGCGTTTCCCAGCCAGTGCACATGACCCGATTATCTATCCGTTTGCTTTAACGCCCAATGCGTCTGCATCTGCAAAAGCATTCTTTAAATACTTACAAGGTGATAAGGCTAAAGCCGTCTTTTCTCGCTATGGATTTAACGTGCTCGGAAAATAGCCAATCATCACTCAGCAACTGTGGCTAGATGCTTTTTGAGTTTGATGAGGTGCGCTGCGGATATGGTCATTATCTCAGCTTCCATGGCGCGATAGTCGCTCAACACTTCGATACCCAATGCGCTGAGATACGCGCCACCGCCTTGTTTGCCGCCAGCAGCTGATATCACGAGTGGTGATGCGAAACAACGGTTCATGGTGTCAACCAGTAACCATGCGCGTCGGTAACTCATGTTCATCTGCTTGGCTGCCGCTGAAATAGAACCTTTTTCTGCGATTGACTCTAACAGTGTCGCTTTGCCTGGCCCCATGGCGATTTCATCCCCGTAGAGCATCCGGGTACGCATGTGAATTCGAGCATTGTCAGGGGATAAAGTCATGGGTTGTTACCGTTGTGAGTTGCTAAAATTTTTTCCAAAAAAACTTTTTGTCTTTCAATAGTCTTGCTCGAAGTAACTCTTATCTTGAGGTGTTTTGATTTGATCTAGAGCATCTAATGGCTGCGCTTTTACGACTTTTTTTGCTGGCTTAAGCATGGAGAAGTCTCTTTGAATCTGCTCAATATCAGGCGTATGTGTGTAACTGATAATTCGGTAATTCGCTTCTTTTAGCATGGTATCACGTTCATTGGGTTTGCCATTTTGTGGTTGATGGCTTGCGTCAGTTAATTCAACAATTGCAATCACATGACCATCTTTATCGAGAACTACAAAATCCGCGCGATAGCGATTTAAACGATTACGCGTCACTTGTCCCGTTGAGCTTAGGAGTGCCGATAAAGAGACCTGCGCGAGTACAATATGATCCGGGAGTGCTTTGCGCAGTTTCAAAAATACAGGCAGTTCGTTAATCGTTAATATTGGGCGAGCTTTGATGGGGGTATGGTCTTTGTCATTTTTTTGCTCACCATGCCATAGCGTTTGTCGATTTCCTTTGTTCATCTTAGCCGCAATGAGAATCATGGCGATGCCTGCAATGACTGCGAAAATAATTAAGAACGTCATCTTGACTCTCCTTATGTTTTATTTCCTATCGTACGAATCAAATTTTTAAGTCGTACGATTTTATTCATTTTCTTGTATACGTTATTTTGAGTATTCGTATTTATCTTTCAATGAATTATGGTTGATTCTGTTGGTTTATTGCTTGGATTCGCGCTCGATTTTTCTGCCATATTGAATCATGGCGATTTGATAGTCTTGCGAGGACTTATAGTTGTTTTGGCGAGGAGCATCCTCAAGTTGTTTGGCGAGTTCGATGTCAGGCGTGGTGTATTTTTGATTGTTAATGGAGTCACCAAACATGATGAGTGCAGTAGTAGATAAGCCTAATAATAAAACAATCCAAGCTAAGACATAGAGTTTGTGAAAGAAAGGATGCTTCCACCTGAGGTGACGTCCTAACTCCTGAAGCTGCTTATATAATAATACGATGAGCCATAACGAAATCGCTCCAGCAATTGCTGCGAAAAAATAATACATAGCGGTTTCCTTATTTTGTCACTTCATTCTAGAAATGAGTGTAATCCGTTCATTACATAATAACAACATCAGTTCAAGGTGTTGAAAAAACAATGTTTTATTAATTTTATTTCATTAGGTTGAGTGTTCGGTGAGTTGGTTATAGGCGATCACTGAGTATTGCTGTAAATAACGCTCAGGTTCTGTTTGGTGAACCGCTGGTCACTAAGTTTTAGGTTTGTTGTGTTAGATCGTGTAGAATATGCAACCGCATTAATGGACTAACTGCTTAATTACATGGAGTAATCCGCGAAAGGTTTTATTTTTCAATGTATTAAGTTATTTCAGTGTATTAAGTTTGGGGTCGTGTAATGGGCAGTTCACATAGTCAAGTTTTTGGACAAGCAACAGTTGCATTAGATGCTTCAGTAATCATTGTTGGTGCTGGTTTTAGCGGTATGGCAATGGCTATTGAATTGCAAAAAGTGGGCATCGACTTTTTGATCTTAGAAAAAGGCAATGAGTTTGGTGGCACTTGGCGTGATAACGTTTATCCAGGTGCGGCATGTGACGTCCCTTCTCATATGTACTGTTTCTCGTTCGAACCATATCGCTGGTCACGTTCTTACGCCAAGCAACCTGAAATTCTTGATTATCAAAAATTTGTCGCAAAAAAATATAACCTATATCGTGATACTCGCTTCAATGCAGCGATCGAAAGCGCTGAATATAATGAGCAAGAAAATTTTTGGGCAGTCACGACTTCAACAGGTCAAGTTTACCGTTCACGCGTGTTTGTGTCTGCGCGCGGTGCGTTACATGTACCAATTTTCCCAAATATCCCTGGCTTGAAGGATTTCAAAGGCACCAAGATTCATTCTGCTGAATGGGATACGACGGCTGACCTCACTGGCAAACGCGTAGCATTGATCGGTACTGGCGCGAGTGCGATTCAAGTGGTCCCTGAAGTGGCAAAAATTGCGGGTCAATTGACGGTGTTTCAACGCACGCCAGCATGGGTGTTGCCAAAACTTGACTATCGTTATAAAGATTCAACGATGGATACCTTTGAGAAAAAGCCATTAGCCCGTTGGTTGTATCGCAAGCAGATTTATTGGACATTGGAAAGCAGTGCGACAGGTTTTGTTCTCGATCCACGCATTATGAAAATTCCACAACTGCTTGCTTATAATCATTTACGTGTGGTGAAAAATAAAGCAACACGTGCGGCGTTAACACCGAACTACACCATGGGTTGTAAGCGCGTTTTGATGTCGAATAGCTACTTGCAAGCATTCAATCAGTCGAATGTTGCACTCGTTGGCGCTGTGGATGAGATTGGTGAAAACAGTGTGTCATCGAACGGCGTAAGCCATGAAGTTGATGCAATCGTGTTCTGTACTGGTTTCGATGTGACCAATCAAGGCGCGCAGTTCTCGATTAAAGGCAAAGGCGGCATTGATCTCAGTCAACACTGGGAAAAAGGCATGCATGCTTATCTTGGGATTACCACACGTAACTTTCCGAATGCATATTTCCTTGCCGGTCCAAACACGGGTCTGGGTCATAATTCGATTATTATCATGATTGAGGCACAAGCACGTTATATCGGACAAGCCCTGAAGTTTATGAAAACTCAAGGTGTTGAAAGCCTTGAAGTGAAGAAAGAAGACGAAGATCAGTTCAATGACAAGCTGCATGCACAAATGAGTAAATCGGTTTGGACTTCAGGTTGTGCGAGTTGGTATTTGGATGAAAGCGGCAAGAACACGACTGTTTGGCCGAGCTTCACGTTTGATTATGTACTGCGTACGCGTAACTTTAATGCAGACGTTTACGATACGAAAGGCGGTGTGTTGGAAAGTAAGAGTTTGGTGAAACGTTTGTTGGCTCGTATTTAGGCAATAGTTAGTCTTTTGCGTTGAAGTCTTCCCTTTCAAGGGGAAGATTTAGAAGGGGATGGTTTTGATTTTAAAGTCAAAATCACCCCCTTCCCAACCTTCCCCCTAATGGGGAAGGAGACTAGCATTCAGTGAATTTAGATGGTTTGTCAGTTTCAACTACTTACGCGAACATAGCCCTTTTTAGGGCAGACACACAGGTCTACCCCTGCAACAAATTATGTTTTCATCCCCATTTCGAAAACTGTTGTCATGTCAACGAAGCTCAGTCAACTTTGTTTTAAATATAAAAAAGACAGCCTAGGCTGTCTTTTTTTTGTGGTGCGTTTTTAACCTTCCAACTTATTCCAATTCATTCAAAATCACACGACCTTCGCCAATCCAGTCGATGAGGAAGTCGAAATCTTCAGGCGTGACATCACTTTTTGCCAATGTCAGTCCATCCGCAATTTTCTGAGCTAATTCTGCTTGAGCGGTAGGCACTTCAACTGCTTCGCCATTCCACCAGAATTCTAATCCTTCTGGTTTTTGTAAATAAACCAAACGGCCAGCAGGTTCACGCTGGAGAGTGGCTTCAGAGTTCAATGCGCTTTTCAGTTCAGCACGAGAAACGCCAAAGCCTTCTGGTAAATTGTCCGCATCACGCGACTCACTGAGTAACGGCATGATTGCATCGGTAAAACATTCCGAGCTGTTTAGTGTTTCATGTAACGATTCAATAAGTTGCAAGCGTAATTGCTCTAATTCTTCCGTACTAATTAATCCTGCGCGATTTGCACGAGTACGGAGATCATTAACTGGTAATTGGAATTCAGGTTGTCCAATCACATAATCAACCGTGCGCTCTAAAAGCTGCGCAGCATTTGGCATACGGAAGCCAAAAGAGTAGGTCAAACAATCGTCTTCAGCGACACCGTAATGGGCCAGTTTTGGTGGCACATAGAGCATATCGCCGACTTCTAAAACTTCATCAAAAAACACTTCGCCCATCGTTGGCAGTAGACGTAATGGTTGATCTGGAATAAGCGCAGTGTCGCTGTCACACCATTGACCCAGCTGCCAGCGACGGCTGCCATGGCCTTGCACAAGGAATACATCGTATTGGTCAAAGTGACGACCAACAGAACCCCCTTTTGGCGCGTATGACACCATGACATCATCACGACGCCACTGTGGAATAAAGTCAAACAGCTGCCATAGATTCGCGACATCCAACGACCAATGATCAACTGCTTGCACCAGTAGAGTATGCAGTGGTGGCAGATTTTTTAAATCATTAGTGACGAAGGGCGATTTTTTAACGCGCCATTGTTCGGCATTTTTAGGGTTTTGCATAAGCAAACGTGCTTGAACGTCTTCTTCTAAAGCCAATTCTTTAATGTCGGCAGGTTCTAACAAGCCTGCGATTTGTGGGATGGCATTTTTAATCAGCAGCGGTTTTTTTTGCCAATATTCACTCAGAAAGGTGTCGATGGAGATGTTGCCAAGAATGTGCGTCATAGCGTTGGATCAGTGTTCAAATAAGTTGCACGCATTATATACCAACCGACAGCATAACTTCGTCGGCTTCGTCTATTAAGAGCATCAAGATCAAAAGCAAATCACTTCTAACCTGCCTTTTTTAAAAGCTATGTTTGTTTAAACGTTGAAATTGAAAAAGTGCTAAATGCTTGTCTCCTTCCCCTGATGGGGAAGGTTGGGATGGGGGTGCTTTTAGAGTGAAATCAAAAGCACCCCCATCTAAATCTTCCCCCTCATGGGGAAGACTTCAAAGCAAGAGCATTGGAAAGTACGTTTCAACTATTAACGAGTACATAGCCTTTTTAAAGGGAGGAACTGTTCCTTCCTTAGAAAAAGGAGGGCTAGGGTTTGCTTTAAACATCGATGTACTTATTTTTTAGGCGCAGGGTAATGCAGAACTTCGAGACAGACTTCACGATTGTCTTCGACTTTTTCTGCCAAAGCGCGTGTACGTGCGTTGTCTAAGATTTTCATATAATCGGGATCTGTATGCATTGATTTTACAGATAGTTCAGGATTTTTGATGGATGGTAATAATTCGCGTAACAAGTTGCGATAGCCTTTGCGAAAGTTTTTGCTGTTATTCGCACCAAGAATCTGCGGGCAAATGTCATTTAAGGCATCGACAGTTGCGATTTCTTCCTGAGATGTGCCGTTGGTTTTTTCAACAACAACTTGCCCTGCATTGGCTTCTGTTTTATTGGTTTTTGATGCGGTGTGACCTGTTGAGATCAATAAGATAGAAAGACTTGTTGCGGTTAAGATTTTCGTTGCGAGATGAAGATGATGCATAGAGTCACTCTGATATAAACTGTGTTTAGATGTGCGCTATTATGCGGTACAGTACCCAAAGTTCTAGTTGTTTTTACATGGCTGTTTGCATGAGTTTTGTAGGGCTTCAACGGTTAAGTATGTGAAGACAATGGTTCGAAAATCGTTTTAATGAGAGTATCAATTGAAAATATTAGTCAGTAATGATGATGGTGTACTTGCACCTGGGCTTGTGGCATTGGTCAATGCGTTGTCTTCAATTGCAGAAGTGACGGTGGTTGCGCCTGAATCAGAGCGTAGCGGTGCATCCAGTGCGCTCACTTTGGATCGTCCTTTGCATCCAGTACAACTTGCCAATGGCTTTTGGGCAGTAAATGGTTATCCTGCGGATTGTGTTTATGTTGGCTTGAATGGTTTGTTTGACGAGACATTTGATCTCGTCATTAGTGGCATCAATGCTGGTGCGAATATGGGCGACGATGTGTTGTATTCGGGGACCATTGGTGCGGCATTTGAAGGTCGTGGATTGATCATTCCTTCGCTTGCGATTTCATTAGCGGGTGTGCATACCAAGCAATATCGTGAGGTTTCACATTTTACGGTGGCGGCAGAGTGGGTGCGGGATTTTGTAAAACAAGGTATTCCGCGTTTACCCGCAGGGCATATTTTAAATATTAATATTCCCGATGTGCCGGCATTAAAAGGGGTTGAAGTCACGCGCATGGGTGTACGCGATATTTCGCAACCTGTGCATAGTGAAATTGATCCGCGCGGTCGTAAGATGTATTGGGTCGGAAAATCAGGCGATCCGCTTGGACTGGATCATGTTGCGCATGAGTCGAAACGATCTACACTGAATAACAAATTTGAAATCGAAGCGACAGTACAGTTTCGTACAGATTTTGATGCGATCAATGATGATTTTGTGAGTATTACGCCGATTCGACTCGATGCAACTGGCTATTCTGCGCTGCACGGTTTAAAAGAGACATTGAATTTACGTGGTTGAGATATGTGGTTGAGTGTGGCGATCAGTGTATATTCTGCATAGATCGCAGATTAAAGTAACAATGAGGATAGACGATTGTTGGATTTCAGTACGCATACTTCATTTTCAGAAGTAAAAAAACACTCGCCATTGCTCTCTGCGATTGCATCGGCAATGTTAATCGTCACCGCCGTCAGCTTTGTCGGCTGTGCTTCTGCGCCTTCGATACGTTCAGGTCGCACAGTCATCACACCGCCAACGTTTTATACGGTGAAAGCAGGCGATAGCCTCAGCAAAATCGCGAACCGATATGGTTTGGACTATCGTGAAATCGCTCGAATGAATCAAGTTGGTGGCGACTATGTCATCAATGTCGGGCAGCGTTTACGTTTGGTCGGTGGTAGTTCCGTGGCAAGTGCTCAACCTGTCGCAATGACTGCTGAACAACCCTTGAATGCTCAGCCGTTATCGACTTCACAGACAAGAAACTCCACAACTGCGAACCTCACTTCCGCACAGTTGGCGAGTCAAGCGAGTGCGGCTTCCTATGGTAATTCATGGAATTGGCCTACCGATAATTCAATTACGCAAAATTTTGATTTGTCACGTCAGATCAAAGGTGTGCGCTTTACGGGTAATGCAGGCGATCCTGTCAAAGCTGCAGCAGATGGTACGGTGATTTATTCGAGTAATGGTTTGTCCGAATACGGCAATTTGATTCTGATTCAGCATGCAAGTGGTTATATTACTGCGTATGCGCATAATCAACGATTGCTCGTGCAAGAAAAGGCTCGCGTCACGGCTGGACAGCAAATTGCTGAAATGGGTTCAACGGGTACGAACCGCGTGATGTTGGAATTTCAAGTGCGGTTAAATGGTAAACCAATGAATCCCATGTTGGTGTTGCCTAAAAAATCATAATTGAAGATGAGTCATCAATAAAAACTTAAAAAAGCATGATTCTAAAAAATAGGATGTTGACGATATGTTAGATAGTTTACGCAGCATGGCGATCTTTGTCAGTGTAGTAGATAAAGGATCTTTTAGTGGTGCTGCTCGTGAGTTAGGCATCACCACCAGTGCTGTCAGTCAGCAAATTCGTATCTTAGAAAATGAAGTTGGCACGGTGCTGTTGCATCGTTCTACCCGTAAATTAAGTCTGACCGAAGCAGGCGGTGTCTTTTATCAAAGCTGCAATGAAATGGTACAGGCGGCGAAGAAAGGTCGTGTACGTATCAATGAGCTGCGCGATGAACTGGTTGGTGATCTGCGTATCGCGACGACACCTGAGCTTGGCCTCAATCATATCTTGCCTGCACTTTCAGATTGGCTACAGGCGCATCCGGGTCTGAAAGTTCACTTCGAAGCAGACAATCGCTATATCGATTTAATCGAAGAGAGGATTGATATTGCTGT
>CAYJUB010000072.1:0-8471 GCA_964373145.1 uncultured Moraxellaceae bacterium | reverse complement strand
GATCGTGGTTTATTTAATGAATTGGTGATGGGTACGTTGCGGCATTGGTTAGCGTTGGATGAAGAGTTGCAACCGATGCTCGCGCGACCGCTGACCGATAATCGGGTGCAAGCGGCACTGCATTTGGGTTTGTACCAAATTTTCCAGACGCGGATTCCACCGCATGCGGCGATTAGTGAAACGGTCGATGCCGCCAAACAACTTGGGCAAGAAAAAGCCAGTGGTTTGGTTAATGCCCTACTGCGCCGTACCTTGCGTGAGCAGACTGAACTACAAGCGATTTTTGATCAGCATCATGCGCTGCCCGATTGGTTTGCAAAGCAACTGAAGAAAGATTGGGGCGATGAATGGCGCGGTTTAGCCGAATCGTTACGTCATAGTGCGCCGCTGTTTTTACGCGTCAATAAACGTCAGCGTTCGCGCACTGCCTATTTGAATGCGCTTGCGCTGCAAGGCGTTAATGCCAATGCGACCGATGCGAATACGCCCGAAGCAATTCAATTACTGCAACATGTCAATATTCCGAGCTTGCCGGGTTATTTGGAAGGTTGGTTTTCGGTTCAGGATTTAAATGCGCAGCGTTGTGCGGCGTTGTTTAATGATGCTGCTGATTTTAATAAAGATAGTAAAGGCTTGGATGGCAAAACTGTTCTCGATGCGTGTGCTGCACCGGGTGGTAAAACCGCGCATTTGCTAGAGCAATACACACCGCAAAAACTGATTGCGCTCGACAGTGATTCGTATCGTTTAAAACGCGTTCGCGAAAATCTCAATCGTCTGGAACTGTTTGATCAAACCCGCGTGACGGTAGCAACGGCCGATGCCAGCGAATGGATTGCGGAAGCGCCAGTTGATGCGATTCTGCTCGATGCGCCGTGTAGTGCGACGGGTGTTTTGCGTCGTCATCCTGATATTCGTTTGCTCAGACTTGAGACGGATATTGCACAGACTGTGGAGTTGCAAGCGAAGTTGCTGGATCACTTGTGGACACAGCTTAAAGTCGGTGGACGTTTGGTTTACATCACCTGTTCGCTGCTGAAAGCAGAAAATGAAGATCAAATCGCGGCATTTTTGGAACGGACGCCGAACGCGGTTGAGAAACCGATTACTGCCGATTGGGGCATGACGCGTCCGCTCGGTCGTCAATGTTTCCCTGAAACTGATGGTGGTGATGGGTTCTATTTTGCCGTTTTAGATAAAGTATGATGGATCAGGTTTAATGAATAAAACCTGTGACCGTTGCCAAACCATTTTTGACTGCTCAGGTTGCACAACAGGCGCATGTTGGTGCATGACTTACCCTGCTATTTTTAGCTGTGTGACCAACACCGATTGCGTCTGTCCAAACTGCCTCACGGCGATGACCAAAGCCCATATCGAACAGACCATTGATGATCGCGCGGTGCATCTCACTGCACCCGCCGCAGCGACGGCCTGCCAAGGACAACCGTTGATTGAGGGACTTGATTACACGATTGAAAATGGACTGTGGGTTTTCTCTCGTTGGTTTTTTCTAAAACGTGGCGAATGTTGTGGAAATGCCTGTCGCAACTGTCCTTACGGTCATGTGAATGTCAAAAAATCATTAGAAATTTAAAATAGAAACATAGCTCATTGAGCCTGCGGTTACTGAGCTTGTCGAAGTATCGAAATGCGCGGCGCAAACCACTGAAGTCTGAGATGTCCACTTCGACAAGCTCAGTGAACTTTAGCGAGAGTTTTAATCATTAATCCCTCATTTATGTATCCATTATCCATGTCTCATTCACCCTTACATTCCAATGAAAAACCGAAAGCGCTGATGTGCTGGAGTGGCGGTAAAGATTCCGCGATGGCTTTATATAAAGCACAAGAAAGCTTCGAGGTCGTCACGCTGATGACCACTTTAAATGCTGAGTTTGGTCGTATCTCTATGCATGGCGTGCGCGAGGAATTGTTGGATGCGCAAGCGGATGCGATTGGTTTACCTTTGATTAAGGTGTGGGTACGCGCGGGCAGCAATGAAGAATACGAACAACAAATGACCGATGGCTTAAACAAAGCCAAAGCTCAAGGCGTGACGCATGTGATTTTTGGCGATATTTTCTTGCAGGATTTACGCGAATATCGTGAGCGTCAATTGGCAAAAGTTGGTTTAACCGCCGTGTTTCCGCTGTGGCATTCGAATACTAGCGAGCTTATTCAATCGTTTGTGGCACAAGGGTTCTCAACAATTACTTGTTGTATTAATGATGGTTATTTAGATGCGTCATGGGCGGGTCGTGAGATTAACTCATCATTCATTGCCGACTTGCCGACGCATGTCGATCCGTGTGGTGAAAATGGCGAATACCATACTTTCTGTTTTGCAGGACCGATTTATCGTCAGCCGATTCAGGTCACGGTCGGTGAAGTGATTTATCGTCCATTGCCCGCCCCGATGCCGATCAGCACTCAGCCTGACGACCAAGATGAAGATCAGTACGTGTGCAAATCTGTCGTTGAGACTAAAGGGTTTTGGTTTTGTGATTTGGTGGGTGTGGGTTAGGGTAATAGTTACTGACGGATAAGATTCTATTTGTATTTATTTCTTTAAAACTATGATAATTTTCGATTGAATATAAAGTAATTTTTACCGTGTAATTTTAATTAATCAGGTTTCTTATGTGGCATGATTTGGCATCTTATGTGTCATCAAAGAGTATCTCGCATGCCCACAACACTTAATAATCCTGAATTTTTACGCACGCTAACTTTGTCAGATGCATACAAAATTCTTTATCGGTTTATTGAGCAATACCATGCTCGGGGTGAGAGCAGTACCATTGATCTGCTTTCAGATTTATCACTTGATGTTTGGGCAGATGGTGGTAGCGCTGATCCGGCGCAACTCGCTGACTTCTTGGCAGTCGCTAACGAAATATTGGGGTCATCCAAAAATGCCACCTAACAAGTCGCTCAAGGATCGCTCACTGCGTTCAGTGGGACAGCCTCAATCGGCACATGCTTCGCATTTTACGCGCCGCTTGCGTTTGCCCCTTAGCACTGCGTTAGTTCGAAGGTGTAGCGAAAGCATAATAGTCAAAACATAATTAAAATTGCAATTAACCGTCATTGACGTATACTATTAACACAATAATTATTAGTCATGCCATGTTTACTATTTCCGAAACTCCTCTTTTTTCACGTTTATGGCCTGATTATTGGACTGAAGATGAGCGTGGTGAGTTTGCCACTTTTTTAGCAACACATCCTGAATCAGGTGATGTCGTGCAAGGCTCTGGCGGTGTGCGTAAAGTGCGTTGGCAAAAATCAGGAAGTGGAAAATCTGGTGGAGTTCGCGTTATTTATTACAATCAGCTCGCAAATGGTCATATTTGGTTATTAACCATTTATAGTAAAAATGTCAGAGATACTTTAGATGCAACTGTCTTACGTCAATTGAAGGAGAAACTTGATGCCTCTCTCACCCCAAGAACTTAAAATCCGTGAAGCTTCTCGTGATTTAGGTGCAGAATTACTGGAATCGGTTGATGATATGTTGGCTGGTCGCGCTACTGCGACACACCAAATCCCCATTCCTGCCGCATTAGAAGCACGGCAAAAAACTGGGCTGTCTCAGCAGCAATTTGCCAATATCCTTCATATTTCTAAGCGAACATTGCAAGAGTGGGAACAAGGTCGTCGACAGCCATCAGGGGCTGCTCAGTCTTTGATTTCGATAGCCATGAAGCGTCCTGATGTCATTGCTGAAGTGCTTGCATAAAGCAAAAGTAGACTGTCATCACCCCAGCGACATTGATGACTCACAAGCTGGGGCAAACACGCTGCCTATGCGTCGGAAATAGATTCGACAACAAATTCCCTCATCCGCCCTCCCCCGTAAAATCATTCCTCTTGTTCTCCCCTGTATATCGGTTTAGATGAAGCATTAAGGTCATAAAAATAATGCTTCATCTAAAAGGGAAGGAAATCCCATGCCAATGCGTCGGTGCAAATACGTTCCTCAATCTTTAAGTTTTCTATTGAGCCGCTTTGTGTAAGCTGGATGATCGTTGATATTATTTACGCTGAAGGCGGTACGTTTTTATTGGAAGACATTGAACTAAACCGTTCAATATTAACGGTATGAATTCGCGCTGCGAATAGTGTACCACCCAGTACAACCGACATATATTGTCCATATATTCACTCAAAATATTAGAGATTCCAATGATCGACCGTAAATATCAAAGATTTGTGTTTGCATTTTTCATGTCATTATTGATGTCTTGCATCATGTCTTTCGTGATCAGTATTTTTAATATGGGATTCGTCAGCAATATTATTCATATCTGGCTCAAGGCATGGGCGTTTGCATTTTCTGTCGCATTTCCAACCATTCTTCTGGTGGCGCCACTGGTGCAGAAGCTGGTCGGTTTGGTATTGAAGGATGAGCCAAGTGAGGGTTAAGCCACCACTCGTATTCTCGCAAAATCATTGAGCAGAATGATTCGATCAACAAGGTGTCATTCCCTAGCAATATGAGAAACTTAGACTCGCTGTATTAACGATTTAAACTTCTTAATTGCATGCTACAATTTTTAAAACCTCATGACACTGCACGATGAAAATTTAACGTGCTGGATCAAAGCTCTACAGGAAACAAAGATGCCCATTTCTGCCAAACGACGTGATTTAAAAAAAGCGCTGGCGCAAGCAAATAGTTACGCGGAATGGCTCAGTATTGCGACCGAATTAGATACGATTGAAGGCCTGATGAAGTGGCGCGACAGCGATGCCTCTGAGTTTTGTCATGAACAACTGATGCGTGAGCATATTCAGCACATGCAAGCATTACGACAAACCGACGATTTAAAGGTTTTGATCGGCTTACTTCAAGAAAGCGTCTATCGGCATACTGGCGAGCTCAATAATCCAGAACTCTATCAATATGCGCGTACGGGCACGAAGCATATTGTCACCGAATACTTGGATGAAGTGGAACGGGTGATGCGTACGCTTAGTGAGCAGACTATTCCCCATATTCCCGAGAGTCGTAAGCTGGAATTGTTTGAACAAGCGGCAAGGGTTTATGGTCGTCCTGCGTTGATCTTGAGTGGTGGCGCGGCGTTTGGCATTTATCATCTGGGTGTAGCCAAAGCATTGTGGGAGCAGAATTTGTTGCCCGAAGTGCTGGCTGGTTCGAGCATGGGCTCGATTATCGCTGCTGGCGTTTGTAACAGAAGTGATGCTGAGTTAGACCATTTCTTTAAAGAACAATTGGATACTCTTCATCTCGATGCGCTTCGCTGGCGAAATCCTCGTCACATCCGCAAGCAAGGTTCAGCGATGGATGAGCGACAATTGTTTGAGCATATCGTTGCCAATGTCGGCAGTATGACTTTTGCTGAAGCGTATCAACATAGCGGACGTATTCTAAATATCACTGTTTCGCCAACTCGAACTCACCAAAAACCCCGTCTATTGAATTATCTTTCTGCGCCTGATGTCCTCATCGAATATGCTGCGCTGGCTTCGTGTGCCGTACCGCTTCTTTTCCCATCGGTGGCGTTACAAGCGCGTGGTGCAGATGGACGTCAGGTGCCGTATATGCGTACCGAAACTTGGATTGATGGCGCGTTGCATGGGGATGTTCCGCGTGAGCGTTTGGCGCGTTTGCATAACGTCAGTCAAACCATTGTCAGTCAGGCGAATCCTCATGTGCTGCCGTTTATTACCCACAAAAACCAGCGTGGTGTCCGCGCGACTGGTAAGCAAGTTGTGGCGTCAGTGATTCATCATAGTAGTGCTGAACTACTGGATATTGGTCGTAATCTCTCGCATAAGACGCTGCTTAATCCGCTTTTAAGTCAAGCACATGCCATCGCATCACAAGAATATCTAGGCGATATTAATATCCGCTTTCCATTCAAACCTGCGGCATATCTCAAAGTCATTTCTAACCCGACGCGTCAAGGTTTTGCGGACTATGTCCGTTTAGGCGAACAAGCGACTTGGCCGCAGATCGCGATGATTCGGGATATGACGCGGATTAGTCGGTTGTTTGCTGAGTGTATTGAGGTGATTAAGAAGCGGGTGGGTGATGCAAGAAAATGAAAATCAAAGCGAAGACAATTGTTCACGAACGTTTATTTGATGAAAGCAGTAATCCACATCTAACAGCAAATCGCGTTTATCTTGTCGTTGAAATTAGCGACACCGATTTCCGTATTATTAATAATAATCGGGAACCAATCTTGTATCAAAAGGAACTTTTTGATGTAGTCGACTCAGATATTCCGCAAGATTGGATTCGTGAAGATTATGAAGATGGAGAGTATTACATCAATCCACCAAATTTTGGTGGGCGTGGCTTCTATGAAGATTACTTTGATGGTGTTGCTTATGCCGTTGAAAAATTTGAGGCATACAGAGCTAGTTTAAGTTTAGAAACCGTAACCCATCACAATCTCTAAATAATTTTAGTCTTCGGTTCGAAAAATACATCTTTGAAAAACTACAATTAAAGGAGCTAAATTTCCATGAAAACCCTGAATGTTCGCAATAACCCACTCTTCTTTTTTGACTTGCGACCAATCCACGCCGTATCCACAATGGACAATTAAATGCTCGAATAAAATACGCTGCGCCCGACCATTACCTTCGCGGAAAGGATGAACCACATTCAACTCACAATAAAAATCTGCCAAAGCTTCAATAAGTTGAGGATGATCTAAATGAGAAAAATAATCTTGTTTTGCAATTTTCTGAAATAATTTATTGGATTCAACAGTGATACGCCCAAAAGTGCAAAATCGAGTGTTTCCTTTACTAATATCAACTTGCCTAAGCTGACCCGCCCAATCGTAAATATCATCAAATAAGGTTTGATGAATATCGCAAAGATACTTCAAATCATAAGGAGGCTCTTGGAATTCAATACCGATGACCGCTTGAGTAGAAAACTCACGTTCTGCTTCTTCTAAAATTTTTTCATCATGTAAATCAAATTTATTTCTTAAGATGTTGCTGTGCGGATAGCAGTAGAATACATCCCCTTCTACCCCGTATTTATCCGTCATTTAGCGGCTACTTATAGCTGATAGTTTTTGATATTTTTCTTTAAGTAGTGTTTTATTAACTTCCACGCAAACAGAAGCATCCACAGAAGTAATACCCTCCAATGCCAAACTCGCCTGATAATTGCGTAAACGATTTTGCTGGATATACTTTTGTTTTTCTTGAAGAGTTTTTAACATTGCTAGACCCTCTGATACGTCTGATAGCTGCACTTATTGTATTATAAATAAACAACGACAACCAGCAAACATAAGGGTGGAATTTCTCAGCGAAATCCACCCTTATTATCTGTCACCTAAAAAACCTTAAGCGTCAGGTGTTGTATCTTTAGACGACATCTTTTGTTTAACTTGGTCTAGCTCAGTCTTTGCTTTGCCGACCACTTCATTCAATTTTTCTTCTGCATCCGCAAATTTCGACTTAGACACATCCACTGCTTTAGTCGCAAATTCAGTTGCCTGAGTTTTTACATTGGCAAACTCTTCTTCAGCTTTTGCTTTCGCAGTTTCCGCGAGTTCTTTAGCACTTTCTAACGCTTCATTGGCCTTGTCTTGTGCTTCAGCTAACGCAGCGGTTGCTTTATCTTGCACTTCAGATACTGCAGTTTGAATCTTTGATTTAATCGAATCAAATGTACTCATGTCTGTTCTCCAGAACTTTTAATAAAACATAAATGGATCACGCGAAATCACAGAACAATATAACAGGCGAACTCCATCTAGAGCGCAGAGTTTATCGAGATAATCGTGTTTTTTCGTAAAGACATCGCAAAAACCGTTGAGTGGATTTTCATCCAGCCAACGTGCGAAGTAGACGTTAAAAGCGAATCTTAACGCTGATGCGTTCTGACCCAGTTGCCAATATTACTGATTGAATTGGTACATTCAGGAATAAACGGTGCAAATAGTGGCCATGCATGCCACAAACCATGCCCCACTTCCAATGTCACATCAACGCCCGCCTCACGCGCATGAATCACAAACGCACGACTGTCATCTTCAAAAATTTCCGTATCCGCAACCATCACATAAGTTGGCGGTAAACCCCTTGGATCGCCCAGCAGCGGTGACATCAGCGGATTGGTTCGTGGTTCATCACCCGCATAATGTCGCGCACAACCTGTCTCGGTTGTCACAGATTTAGCAATCACATCGCGTGTATGATTACGGCTATAACTATCACCCGCCATGCGGAGATCTAACCACGCCGAGAGCAAAAATAATTGATCAGGCAAGCGCACTGCGCGTTCGCGGAGCAAGTAACACAGCGCAAGCGATAACCCACCACCCGCCGACTCACCGCCAAGTAAAAACGTTTTTCCTGCATGTACTTTGAGGAATTCAGCCCACACATCAGCGGCATCATATAGCCCTGCTGGAAATGGATGCTCTGGCGCAAGACGATAATCAGGCACCCAAACTGCGCAATTG
>CAYJUB010000071.1:0-8649 GCA_964373145.1 uncultured Moraxellaceae bacterium | reverse complement strand
ATCGGCCAAGTGTATATGCTGTTCAAAGGCGCACTTGAAAACGGCGAATTTGGCGCAGGTGAAGAAAGCTTAGAATGTGCATTATTCGATGAAGAAGATATTCCTTGGGATAGTCTTGCGTTTCCAAGTATTTATCGCACGCTGAAGCATTATTACCATGATCGCAAAACCTATGATTTTGCAACCAACCAAGTCCCATTTCACTTAGAAACCATTACGGGCAATGATACTGTGATTGAGTAATCATCGACTCTTACACAATCGTTGGCAAAAAAAAGAGACCTTATATAAGGTCTCTTTTTACATCACGATTCTAATGACTTACAACCATGATCTAAAGAATTAGAGTCCAACCGGAGGCGTATAGCAGCTTGTGTTTAACGTAATCTCCACTTTACCGACTCCACGTGTCGCAACGGCTTTATCTGCATCAGTTTGAGCAGCAGGATTGGTATTTTTCAATTGACTCCAAATGTCATAAAAATGAGTATACGAAGCAGGATTCACGTTTTGTTCACCTGTTGTCTGTATGGTCGTATTTCCTTGGGCATCTGTAGTCGTTAGATTCATATTATCGGTCATATTAATGCTTCCACGTGTTGCGCCAACCACATTAATCTTAGCAGAACGTGAGAAACTCAAAGACCCCATTTGAATCCCATCAAGCTGACCAAACTGTTGACCACTGAGCATAATAATCGGACTAATAAAACGATCCGTAATATTGGTAATGCCTTGGAATGCAGCACCCACAAGTCCGATTGGATACTCTGTTGCCACACCAGCACGACAGTTCTTATCCATGTCAGTCTCGATATCACCATTTGCTAAAATCGCGATCCCTTGCTGACCTAACAACTGTGTCGCTCTATTCTTATCAACATAAGTAAAAGTCAGGATTGCATACAATGGAAAAATTGCTTGATTCCCTTTCCCAACATTTGCCGACGTCTTAAATACGATTGGATCAAGGAAAGTATCCACGCTACGTGATTTCTGCAGTGTTAACGTTCCAGAATACGGTGCTGCGGCAGCATTGGTTTGCGTCCATTTCGCCAGTTCATTTTCTGGCGCTAAAACGGTTGTAGCACTATTGGTGACATTCTGCCAAAGTGTTTGACTACCAACAACATATGTTCCACCGAGCAAACGTCCATTACTAAATGTGGCTTGGCCTAACTTGGTGACTTTAGTGGGATCCGTTTCTTCAACCCAGAGATTACTTGCATCCAATTTGAACGCTTTCGGCTGCCATATGAAATTATCATTCATGAAGCCACTGACTGGATTGATAAATGAAGCTGACCGTGCTGGCAATAATCGTGTATAACCATTCGGTCCAGTTAAAAGATTGTAAGCTGTTTTCGTTCCTTTCGTTGGATCAGGAGGAGAAACATCACCATTCCACTCCGCGCCTTGTCCAATCAAACGACCACTGCGGTCAATCAGAGAAGAGAGTCCAAGTACGGCCTGATCATTACCCAATGATGTTGCGATGGTTGCAAGATTCGCAGCCACATTAAGATCACTAATTCCAGAAATAAATAATGGATTGGAATAATAAAAGCCAGCTTGAATCGCCTGCAAGGCCTTCATAAATCGGGCAATTGACTCTGTCGATGAAACCAATGTGACCCCTAAACTGGTCAATAACGGCTGAATTTTGGTCGCAAACTCACCACTGGTTAAATCTGCAGCAGTCACATTAGCAACCAATAAATTAATTTTTTCTTTCGTCGCATCATAAATAATTAAACGACTCGTTGGCGAATCCGCAGAATACGGTGAAGCTGGACTGCGTAATGATTCCAGAAGCTGGGCAATATTGACAGCTGGCGTTGCAACCGCATCTGCCAGACTATCTGCATTTGCAGCACTGGGGACTAAGTCAAGCGGTGTAATACTCACCAAAAGCCGTGTCGCATTTCTTCCCACATCGCGCTTTGATTTAACCAAGTAAGTTCCAAGCGTAATAGAGCGCTTGCCATCCTTACCTTGTAAAGAAAAAGTAGCAATCGATTGATCTGGACACACCACAGTACCCGTCGAATCGGTCACATCATTCACGGTGCCACATTGATAATTCAAGCCCACAACTGGCGCATCCACCACAAACTGTGAGGTGACACATGTCAGACCCGTGCAACTCACGATTTTAGTGTTATCCACGATAACACTTGGGTCTGGAAGATTGTTGGTTGCTCCACCACCGCAACCGCTTAACGCAGTCACCAAAGCAACGACAGGAAAGGCCGATAAAGTTAACGATCGAGCAGTCTTTCGATTTTTTTTGCTCTGTATTGTGATCAAATCCATTTTCATCAACCTCATCTCATCTAATTTATGATTCAAGCAATTTGTAGCGTGGTGAACGACATTCATCACGATATTCTTTCCGTTTTATGGCAATTTCTAGATCTACAATCAACAGTATTCCATCCAAATCCACGACAACCATCTAACTTAACGGAGTGGAATTAATCGAACTTGCCCCACTTCTGAAAGCTTAACCTTGGGTAAATCGATAGCTTCAACAAGCGGTGTCAGCATCAGATACCTTGCATGCTCAGGAACATGCAAATTTCCGACAATAATGGAAGGTTGTAAAACAGTAGAAGGCAATGTTTTCTGATAAAAACCATTAACACCTTCCAGCACACAACCTTCAGAATCTAAAAAAATAGCCAGCGGCCAATAATAATCGGATTGGTAACCCAGTGGTGCAAAAGATTGTAGCGATACGTCACGGGTATTTGATCGAAAATCAACAACCAGATAATTTAAACCAGCACGGTTATTCACTTTAGGCGCATCTGAACGTGGCCATAGTATGACTTGCTCATCTCGCATAATTTTTGATTTTTGAAGCGCTTGCTCAGGTAAACAGGTCATACCAATCAAAGGCGTAATGTCTGTCGCAGGAACACGTTGATACCGATCCGACAAGGTAAATAATGCAGAAAAACTGCCATCCGTTTGTTTCTTTTCAGACTTCAATTGCTCAACTATCGCACCGGGAACACGTTCCACAATCTGCGTCCCACCCAGTCCATCAGGAACTGCATAAAATTTCTTCTTTTCGTCCAGATTAAACTCACGTTTCTCCAGATACGCACCATCAATATAGGTCTCGCCATCCAATGTCGACGTTGCTTCAACACGTGACTGAGGTATGACTTTAGGATCTAAGGAATCGTTGTTATAAGAATTCGTCAACGGCACTGCTTTACGTACCGACCTCATTTGTCCTTTTTCATCGATCACCGTATAAAATCTTGACGACTCTTCAGCGTAAAGTGGCGCACTCACAATACAAGCCAGTGTGCTACAACCCATTATCGCAGCCTGTAACACACGACTATAACTCATCATCTTTTTTACCACCGTGTACGATACGCAATACCTAGAATCACAATCGTGGCATTGGTTTTGACATCAAGACCTGCGTACGGATTCAAGATGAGATTATCCACCCCATCATAGTTCGCAAGCTTACTAGTACCCGCAGGAATACTATCTCGGCTACGCAAGAATGCAGCAGTCAGGTCAATATCTGTATCTTTATCAAATCGATAACCTGCACCCAGACCAAAAAGCTGTGCACCGTTCACTGGAACAAGCGTACTACGTTGGCCTTTTGGAATCGCACTGGTCCGTGGCTCATAACCCATGCGAAGCTTCAAACGATTGGTCATACTATATTCAATACCAACCCCAAAGTTCCATGGGCTGCGAAAGTTCAAAGGAATCGCCAAAGAATTTGCAGTCACTGTTGGTGCAAGCAGCTTTGCAATTTGCAAGACACCTAAATTGCGATCAAACTGAATTGGCAACTGTTTCCAAGTTGAGTAATCCGTCCAACCCACATCAAGATTCACTTGCAAATCAGGGAATACTTTATATTTTATGCCTGTTTGAAAATGGGCTGGGTACTCAAGCTTCATTGAAGCCAACCCTTCCGAATACGTCGGAATTGAACCGGGAAAGCCCAACAATGCAGATAGAATTTGTCCAGTGACTGACGAATTCAGACCCGCAATCAAATCTGGCGCACCCGGCTCAACAGTGAGTTGATAGTGACCTTTGAGCTTTTGTTTGGATGAGCTCTGGTAGACCATCCCCAAAGCAAAATCATCACTCGGTTCCCACAGCAAACCCAAGTTATAACTTGGTGAGGCCGTTTGATCCATCGCAACTTTTAGACTACCAATCTTTTTAAACGGCCCAACTGATTCTTGTGCATTACAAATACCAAATAGCAATAAATCGGTGATGATGCTGCTATTTTGCTTAAACGGAGCACAGATATTTTCGTCAACTAAACGAAGCACACCGATTAACTCATTTGGCAATCGCAGGTCAGTATTCATCGCCACTGCAGCGTAAGAAATACCGATCGACGCGCCAAGCGAAAGATTATCCGTGACTTGATAGGACGCTGAAGGAGATAAATAGGTAATCCGCTCGAGTGAAACGACCTCACCCATAAAATTACCTGGGTCACCCTTTTCTTGGTTAAAACCCACCGCAAGTGGGGCATAAAACCCATTCGCATAGGTGATCTTAGAGTCAGGCGCACGGTAAGCCACAGCTCCGAAAGGAATCGCTACCGGCAATCCAGCTGGCATATTAACGATTTTATTCAACAAGGGCACATACAGAGAAACGCTCCGTACCTTACTTTCCCCTGTTTTAAAATCAGGACACAACCCATTTCCACCGACAGGACTTGTAGGCATATTACAAACAACAGGATCGTCTGAGTAACCAAAAACATCAAACCCTGGAGGCGCAGTAATTTCACGCTGGATGTTCAAACCCAACATCAAACCTTGCAAATCCGTTTGTAATCCACGAACGTGTGACAATCCTGCAGGGTTAAAGTGAATTGCACTAATGCCCGGAGGATCCGCTGTCACCGCGTTGCCGAGTGACAAAGAGCGGATATCAACCGAAAGATTCTGTGCAAGCTCAGCGTGAGCAAGTCCACTTAAGCACAACCCGATCAGGGCAGGCATCATTTTTAAGCTGAAAGAACGCAAATCGACACTCACCGAATGACTTTGATCACGACCAACATCCGCGCATACCTCGCGATTCGATTGAATCGCGAAACGAGCACGCGCCGATGTCTCATGTCGCTGTAGTGACAGGAAATTCATAGTTGACTCCTCACTTCACTTCGTGACTCAAACCCAAGAAATCAAGTGGGAACGATAAACCAAGGAGCACATTCGGTGAATCAGGAGTCAAACCAAACCCCATCGAAACGTTGACAATCGTTTTCGGTGAAACGCGAATCCCGAGCGAAGAGTTCAAAGTCGCAGAGCTTGCATTTGCTGGAGTAGAAATATCACCATTCGTAAAGCGATATTCACTACCAAAGTTAAAGCTTTGTTGATACGACATTGTGATAGACACGTCATAGTTCAATGAATATGCAAAACCAAATCCAATACCCGTCGTATAGCCTGGTGTAAATGAATTTAGAACACGACTACCATTCGCCTGATTTAAACCAGTGACTTCAAATCCATAGTTTCCAGACAAAGTCGCAAACAACACGATTGGATCGATATACTTACGTGTACTCACCCCACCGCCTAGCGAATAATAACCCGAACCTGTCGACAAATCTGTCAATGGGTTGATGTCGTAAGGACTATCTCCTGTTGGCAAATTCATTGAACCAAACAAGGTCACAGGAAGTGGCGTCGCACCGATCGGAAACGGTTCCCATCGCGCACCAAATCCGAGATCGCCCAAGCCAGTGGTCGAAGTCGCTGTAGGTGGATTAATTTTAGAAACAAATGGCAGTGTCGCCGTCATGGTCAGATTATTGAGCAAGCCATATTGAAAGGTGAATGAATTCGTAAGTGCATGCTGTGCATTATTTTCAATGCGAAGACGCGTCAATGTCGAACTGCTGGAATCTAAAGCTAAGTCCAGAGCAGTATTTGCATAATAGCTATAACCAAAATCATACACCGCTGAGTATGAGCCTTTCTTAGACAACGAATACTGACGTTCAGTCTTGGTAAAGGTCTCATCCAAGTTCTTAGCTGCGGTCGCATCCGTTGCTTTTTGTTGTAAAGCTGAGCTTGCCGTAGCTTCCGTTGGCGCCATAGAAGTTGTCGGTGGCGGCGGTGTGACTGGCTTATCAACGGCGGACTTTGGAACAGGCACAACAGGTTGTTCTGACTCAGCAGGTGCGGCTGACTCTACAGCGGAGCCTGCCACTTGCGCTTCTTCAGCCGCATATACACTCATGCTACTCATGACTGACAGCACACCCACAGCAATTGCTGAACGAACCATCGTTTTAACCTGTATATTGTTTTGCATATTTACTTCCATAGTCGCAACCTGCCCTAATTATTTATCCAATAACACACCACAACCCAATCGCACTCAAATTGAGCAACAGGGTCCGTGCTTCAAAATCATCTACTGTTGTAATACAAGCGCAAGGAGGTATTAATTGCCTTGTTAAACGTTCTGGAGTTGGGATCACTATCAACCACACGTCGCATCGTTGCTGCTATATCGCGCTGCTGTTCACGTCCCATTTGTGGATATTTAATATCAACCAATGCAAATGGATCAATCGTTGCATCATCCACAACACGCATATCACTGTCTTTCAAGGCCAACATATCACTGGTTGGCTGCCCTTCTCCTGGGGTGATAATAAACATAATGTTATTATCCCAAACTTCTTGAAAATGTTTTACTGTGAAACTAATGTTTCCCAAAGCTGGATCTGCAACAAACACATGACCATCTCGAACTGTTTTAAAGACCACAAAATGCTTAAAACCTGCATAGGCAATTGGCACAATTGCAGGTTTATTTTGCATGGCAAGATCTTCGAATGAACCGCGGAAACCGTTACTGTTAAAACCAATCGCATTGACATATCGCTTCATATCGAGCAACGAGAAACTGCGACGCTGAACAATCCGGTCATACTCGCCATATTTCAACAAGCCATCCATGACTTCGCGTTCATTTTTGTTTTGAGCCATGTAGCCATTGAGCAATGTCGTTAATGCTGCAGATCCACAGCTATAGTCATAGGCTTGACGTACGACGCCACGAAATTGAGTCGATGACAAAGGCTTCACAACAACTGGACGTTGATGAAAGGTTGCAATGCTATTGTTATTAAAGCGAGAGTCTGTCAATTCTGTGTAATAAACTGCGCCACCTTGGACAGGAGCAATATCAAAGCTAGTGGCTGCAAAGTTATACATCAGCGCCGTACCGAGCGTGAGGAGTAGCAACATAATAAACTAATTCTTTTAATGCCAGCTAACGCTGAACCGTCCTGTTAAAATCAGATTTATCAACACCCTTTCGTGCATTGATAGACCTGCGTCCATTTGTGAATCAAGATACCTTTTTTTTGTTATGAGTTCACGCTTTTTTTTGCATCCGACGATCAGTTTTATGTAATGTTACATTCCACTGACGCCGACTCGTAGATTTGTAGCAGTCAAACCCACCACACCAAATGATCCCAATGTCGAATTGGCCATTCCCGGTGCGATAGTCGCGCCAGCACAAGGAGCGGCACAGGTATTGCCCGCCATCACATTATTCAACTGTACACTACCGATTGTCAGCGAAGAGTCACTAAAAAGCATACCACCAGCACCTGATGCCGCGCCTCCCAGCGCCAAGCCCATATCGGCGACAGCATCAATTTTAGCACCAGTCAAATCCAAAGCCGTGATCAACGGAGTCATCGTCAATTGCGAGGCAGCGATTGCCCCACCGTTCGGACTCGTAAGACTTAAACCACTAAAAGTAATCGTAGGAATATTCAACGTACCAAACGAAATCATCCCGCCTTGCGGCGCATTACCTAACTGAAGATTAAATGATAATGCCGCACCACCAAAAGCAATATCCATGCTATTCATGATTTTCACAGCTTTACCAGTCGTACCGCCGATAGCCGCATTTGCAATCGTCGCACCAGCAGCACCCACTGCAATCCCAGTACGACTTGAAACATCTACAGAGATGTCACCTGTACGAATTAACAAATCTGCCGGTAAAGCAACCCCAATATTCAAAACAGGCGCTGTACCACCCAGACCAGTCGCCACCTTACCGTTTGAAGCATCAATCGTTAAAGAGATTGGAGTACTTACATATATACCCGCTTGAACACCCGTCGCGTTTGCTGTATTTGCCTGATCAGCATCACCAATCACCAGCGCACCCGCCGTTGTATATCCCGTGAAACCGTTTTTATCATGCAAAACAACCGCACCCACGATCAACCCATTCGTCCGAGTTAATACAGGCTGACCTGCGACATTTTGCTGCGCAACAGTCAGTTTAGGCGGAGCAATTAAAATGGTAATACCATCTTGACCCGTTGTCTTGGATAACTGGTTATCTGTCATTTCTTCCATTGACCAAGCTAGTACAGGCGACAAGACTGTGCTGACCATCAACAAGCTTGGTGCAATCACACGAACGCTCAGACACTTCATACTGCAAGCTCCAATGAAAACCGAGATTTATTCTTTTTAGATACGTAATACGAATTTGGTATTAATTTAAATCTTCAACATCCTGTTTAGAAAATTAAGGCAGCTTAACGCTGCCTTAATTTATCTTAAATCACACCCA
>CAYJUB010000070.1:0-8785 GCA_964373145.1 uncultured Moraxellaceae bacterium | reverse complement strand
CACACTTGGATGATCAAGCACAAGAACCGTATGCTCGATTACGTGGCAAACCGATTGCGCATCCAACCGTTCCGTCTAAAGAAGGCACGGCGTATGTGCTTGAGCTCGACTCTCAGCATGGCGGTCGTGCAAATTCATGGCACACTGATGTGACTTTTGACGTGAATCCACCTGCATTTTCAGTTTTGCGTGGGGTGGTGATTCCAGCAGCAGGCGGCGACACCGTGTGGGCGAATGCTGCAACAGCCTATAACGATCTTTCTCCAGAACTCAAAACCTTAGCGGAAAGCTTGCGCGCCATTCATAGTAATGAATATGACTATGCGGCTGCACGTCCAAAGGCGAGTGCAGAAGCTTTTGAAAAATACCGCAAGGTGTTTACGTCAACCATTTATGAAACCAATCATCCAGTGGTGCGCATGCATCCTGAAAACGGTGAGCGTTCATTGGTTTTAGGGCATTTCTTTAAACGTTTTGTCGGTTTATCGACTCAAGATTCTTTGCAATTATTCAATGTGCTGCAAAATCACGTCACACGTTTAGAAAATACCGTGCGCTGGCGTTGGACCGCGGGTGACATCGCAATTTGGGACAACCGAGCAACTCAACACTATGCTGTCGATGACTATGAAGATGCGCATCGCGTTGTTCGTCGCGTGACAATTTCTGGGCCAGTTCCAGTCGGTGTAGATGGGCAACTGAGTTTTGCTGTAAAAGGTATTGGTCAGGCACAGAATGATGCAGTGGTTCAGCAAGAGGTAAAATCTGCTTAATTCAATTATTAATCATTATTAAAAAAAGCGCATCTATTATCAATAAATGCGCTTTTTAAATTTGAATTAAAAATGTTCTTATATTAATTTAATTAATCTTGATATTGAAAATATAAATTTATCCAAATAATGGTGAACATTAAATAATGTCTATGAAGAATTTTGCACCTTCCAAGGAATACAGCCGTCAATTTGATTGGAATCTTTAATTGGAACTGGGAAACAAAGCCATCCTTGTTTGTCAACATACGCCTGACCTGCATTTGTGCCATAGGGGTTCAGTATGCTTTTTAACCATATTGGATCTGTGTTTCCTAAAGGTTGATGGGCCGTTGCGTTAAGTAAGGCTATTTTTAAATTTAGATTATTGACACGAAATACATATGGAAGAAATTGACCTAACGATTCTTGTGTTAAAAATACACCACCGCTGTTTCTGATCCAACGCCCAATGCTAAAAAATTCAGGTGCTACATCTTTGTTACGGTAGAGTTCTGGAAGAGGTAACGTTGCTTGTTTCAACTCTAGATTTCTTGAGTGAGCGATCATGTTGACTGAATCATTATGATCATAAAATAAAAAATACCAAATCGATTTTCCAATACACATCAACTTTCCTTCAGCATCACACTCATCTTGTGCTTGCTGTAAATCATGCTCGAAATAGGTCACAAATTCCGTTTCAGCTGCAGTAACTAATTCAAATGATCGCTCAGATGCTGTTAATTCTGAAATCTTAGGCACCGTAACTCCGTAGCGCAGATTGAGTTCTGAAAGCAGAATAAGGTCATTACGGACTAAAGCTGCCACGATCATTTTGTTAATCAAGTTGTCAGCGGTAATGAGTTCTGAGCGCCAGTAAGTGAGGTCATTTAGAATATTATCCCGTATCGTTTCATGTGAAACTTTATGAGTATCAATAAGCTCAATCTGTTGAAGAAAGTATAGCTTCTGTCCATTTATGAGTATGGTATACGGTGGAATAAAACCAAAAACATTCATGCTATAGGGCTGATGGTAATCACCAAAGGTCTTATAGGTTTTGTAGCGATTAATAAGTAAATGTTGCTGTGCCACCAAGGTCTGGCGTGCAATTTTGTCATTAAAAAAATTATCTATACAATCAGGTTCGTTGGATATTGAGCATGCAAATGATTTTTTATCAAAAATTTGAGAATAATTTTTAATATTCTTTTCAGGTTTCATGACTCCAATGGACTGATTTTCCTTATTTATACTCATTTTTGCGCTGGCAATATATTGTGGTAGAAGTTTTTGCCCATAAACTAATGGATCAATGTCATCTGGTGCATCCATACCAATCAAGTAAACAAAAGCCTTGCTCGGCGTTGCATGCAGCTTTTCCATTGTCGTAAGCTGTTGCTTAACTTCATAACTCAGTGGTCTTGGAATAAAAACCCAAAGTAAAAATAGAATGACCAGAGCCAAGAAAACATATTTCATTAAGTGACGTCTTGGTTGGAATGATTTTTCAGGCTCAGTAGTCATAGATGCTCAAGACTTTTTTATTGTTTATGAATTCTATGTTATCTGATATGTAAAAAAAGAGCACGTTTCTCAACTTGAATGAAACTTTATGAAGTCTCCCAAAACTACATATTTTCATCAGATTTCATCCGTCCTCATTAACCAACCTCACTCAACGTCGCATTTTCCATATAATATCCACCATAGAAAAAAGACCAAGGAATCACAATGCTGGCGATGAACCCCGCAACACGTGGCGCAACTTACGCAATCATCGTACTGACCCTGATGAATCTGCTGAACTACATTGATCGGTATGTCCCCAGTGTCGTCAAAGACTTGTTTAAGCATGATTTAAAGCTCACAGACTTTGAAACCAGTTTGCCGATTACAGGTTTTGTCATCGTCTATATGATTTCGAGCGTCATCTTTGGTGCGCTAGCAGATCGTTTTCCGCGTAAATATATCATTGCCGCTGGCGTCTTGATTTGGTCGGCTGCAACTGCACTTGCAGCATTTGCCACAGGTTTTTGGACGTTTATGTTGGCACGTGCATTAGTCGGAGTGGGTGAGGCGGCTTATGCAACACTTGCGCCTGCCTTGCTCAGTGATTTTTTTCCACCAGAAAAACGTAATAAAATTCTGACTATTTTTTATGTGGCAATTCCTGTTGGCTCGGCGCTGGGTTTTATCCTTGGCGGCTACTTTGGGCAAACGTATGGCTGGCGTGCAGCGTTTCTGATTTGTGGTATTCCAGGGATCTTTATGGCGTTGCTTGCGCTATGGATTCGTGATCCAGGTCGCGGTCGTTATGACCAAGATGCAGACGTGACTCCACCGAAATGGGTAGAGGCAATTCGATTATTGCTACGCAATCGCGAATTCATGTTGGTTGTTGCGGGCTATACAGTGGTGACGTTTGCGGCGGGTGCGTTGGCAGATTGGTATCCGACTTTCTTGCAGCGGCATCGCGGCATGTCGATTGAAGAATCAGGATATTATGTGGGAATGTCTGCGGTTGTTGGTGGATTATTAGGCACAATTGCTGGTAGCTTTCTCGCGGACTATTTGAAGAAATGGACGCGCCAATCGTATATGGCGTTATCGGGTTGCTCGATGTTATTGGCAACGTTTTTTGGTTTCTTTGCACTCACTTTACCAGACGCAACGGCAGCGATCGTCATGCTGTTTTGCGCGCAGTTTTTCTTATGGTTTTATAACGGCCCTGTGAATGCCACAATCGCCAATTGCGTACCAAGTAGCTTACGCGTGCGTGCCTTTGCATTTACCATTTTATTGATTCACTTACTCGGTGATGCGATTAGTCCAACGATTGTGGGTTTGGCGTCTGATTTTATTGGACTGCAACTCGCAATTCAGCTTGTACCGATTACGCTTGGTATCGGAGCGTTGATTTGGATTTATACATGGCGGACATTGCCTGAACGTAAGGAAGTTTAATATGGATTACATCGATTCTTGCTAAAAATGAGATTGCCGTGAAGGAGTCGCGGATTCATATTCTGACGTATTTTATTTCGCCCATCGTTTTTTTAGTCTTTCGGCAAATCCTTTGTTACTTTACAAACACGTATGAAGCCTTTGAAGCCGCCAGTTTTATCGCTCCTGCGATCACATTCGCAACGGGTTATTTATTGATGGTCATTTCTCGAAAAGTGAAACGTGGTCACTTGATTGAAAACAGGGAAGCAGTTTAAATGACATAAGGGGTCAATAAGCTGAGATTATGCACTGAACGTGTATATCCTCATTTGCTCTAATGAATTCGATACGTCTATTTTACGAGACTGTAATTTTATTTTAATAACATACCAAAACTGTCAACAGAACTTAGAAAATCTGCTGCCGAACAACCCCACTACAAAGGAAAAATCATGTCAGCCAAAGCCATAGCCGCATCATCCGCAATTGTAGAAGGTCAACTGTTTAGTGCGAAAATGGATGATGAATCGATCATTGTCACTCGCGTCAATAACGACCTCAAAGCTTACTCCGCCAAATGCCCGCATATGGGTCTGCCTCTCAGCCTCGGCAAAGTTGAAAGCGGTACGGTCACCTGTAGATTTCACGGTGCAGAATTCGATCTCGCAACAGGTAATAATATTAAATGGGTTGACTCAGTTCTTGGCTTACCATTGCCAAAATTCACCCACGACATGTTAGCCATGGGCAAAAAACCTTGTGGTCTGAAACATTACAACGTCAGTGAGCTGGATGGACAAGTTTATCTGAGCGTGCAAGCCTAACGTGTTAAAGCTCTTTAATACGCCGTTATAGGGTATTAATAGAAATAGTTTACGGAGCTTGTCGAAGTGAACGGTGAAACGCAATACCGTTTGACTTCGATAAACTTCATCAACTTATTGAAATTTCCATTCAAATCACAACGTTTCAGTTCTTACGCATTGAGCAGATATGGGCTAGGATAATGCCTATATCATCTTTAACAAAATAAAGCTCATGACGACCTTCACTTTTCCTAAGCAATATCCCCTTTATCTCGCAAATCGCCCTGTAAATTCAAGCGAATGGCTCGATGTCACCGATAAGTTCACACATCAAACGGTGACCCAAGTTGCGCTAGCAGATGATGCAATCATCGAACAAGCGATTGCGGCGGCTGTGAAAGCCGAGAAGCCCATGGCTCAGCTTAAAACATATCAAAAACAAGCAATTTTGCTGCATTGTGTCAAACGCTTTACTGAGCGGTATGATGAGTTGGTGGAAGTGCTGATTGTCGAAGGTGGTAAATCACTGACTTCTGCAAAAGGCGAAGTGCTGCGTCTGATTAGCACTTTTCAACTGGCTGCCGATGCCGTGACGCAATTGGATAAAGGTTCCGTGATGCCGCTCGATGTGACCCCAACTGCGGGTGCATACCGAGGCATGACGCAGCGTGTGCCTGTGGGGGCAGTTTCGCTCATCAGTCCGTTTAATTTCCCCCTTAATTTGACTGCACACAAGATTGCACCCGCGATTGCGGCTGGTTGTCCTTTTGTACTCAAACCTGCGAGTCTAACGCCTGTTAGTGCATTGATTATGGCGGAAGTTTTGGCTGAGACGGATCTACCGATTGGCGCGTTCTCGATTTTGCCATGTCATCGCGAAGGCGCGGATTCATTAGTCACTGATGATCGGTTTAAATTACTCAGTTTCACAGGCTCAGATCAAGTTGGCTGGGATATGAAGGCGCGAGCAGGGCGCAAGAAAGTTGTGTTGGAGTTGGGTGGCAATGCCGCTGTGATTGTTGAGCCAGATACCGACATTGATGCTGCGCTTGATCGATTGATTACAGGTGCGTTTATTCAATCAGGTCAGGTCTGTATTAGCGTACAGCGGATTTTGGCGCATCAAGATATTTACGATGAGTTGAAGGCGAAATTCGTGACGCGCGCGAGCAAACTCAAACCCGCTGATCCGCATCTAGCTGATACTGTCATTGGTCCAATGATTAAAGAAAAAGAAGCCTTGCGACTGAAAGGTTGGATTGATGATGCAATCAAGCAAGGAGCAACGCTTCTAGCGGGTGGTCATTTGAATGGTGTGATGCTTGAAGCGACTGTGCTGGAGAATGTTCCAGACGCATCAGACGTTTATCAAAATGAAGCCTTTGGCCCAGTGGTCATTTTGGAGAAATATTCAACGTTTGATGAAGCCATTGAGCTGGTCAATCAAAGTCGTTTTGGGTTGCAAGCAGGCGTCTACACTCAAAATCTCACAAAAATGCTGAAAGCTTGGGATGAGCTGCATGTTGGCGGCGTGATTATCAATGATGTACCGACGTTCCGTGTCGATAACATGCCTTATGGCGGCGTGAAAGACAGTGGTTTGGGGCGTGAAGGCATTCGTTATGCCATTGCAGATATGATGGAAGAACGTGTACTGGTCATTAAGCAGTGAGTCTTCATTAGATATCTGTTATCGAAAAACCAGAAGAATCCACTTGTCATGAGTGGATTTTTTTCATCTAAAGAATTTAATCCTGAGGTTTTTATGCGTGTTAATACGTATTATTGGGCAATATTGACCTGTAAAGACAGTTATTGGCATGCAAAGACACCCGTTGATGGTTTCTAATACGGCTATCTGCGGATATTGATGAACTTTTAATGAAAGTTTTTTTTCGATGCAAAACGACAAATCACGGGATCTGATGATATGGAAGTCCACAGGGCATTCCAGCTCGTTTCGTGCGTGTGATACAAAGATGAAAGATTTTGATTCAGTGAAGTCTGAATGAATGAAAACTGATTTAATGAAAAGCATAAGGTGAATCATTAGTGAAAAAAGTAACTCCAAAAGTATCTCCAAATGCAGCAGCAAATGCTACTCATCACGATGTCGTGATTGTGGGCAGCGGTTTTTCTGGGCTTGGTATGGGCATTTTCCTCAAGAAAGCTGGACGTCACGATTTCGTCATTCTTGAAAAAGCAGATGATATTGGCGGAACTTGGCGCGACAATCATTACCCCGGCGCTGCGTGTGATGTGCCGTCGCATATGTATTCATATTCGTTTGAACAAAATCCAAATTGGTCACGTTTTTATTCGGGTCAGGCTGAAATTTTAGCTTATATGAAATCATGTGCGAAGAAATACAACTTGATGCCGAATGTTCGCGTTAATAGCGAGCTCATCGAGTCGCGCTGGGATGAAGCGAATCATATTAGGCATCTCACCACAGCCGATGGCAGCAAGTTGACGGCGCGTGTGGTGGTTTCTGGTATTGGCGGTTTAAGCCGTCCAGCACTCCCGAATGTAAAAGGGCTTGAAAGCTTTGAAGGCACTACATTCCATTCCGCACAATGGAATCATGATTATGATTTAACGGGTAAACGTGTTGCAGTGATTGGTACTGGCGCGAGTTCGATTCAGTTTGTGCCTCAAATTGCTCCGAAAGTTGGCAAATTGGTACTCTTCCAGCGCACGCCACCTTGGTTAGTACCAAAACCAGATGGTCGAATTCATGACAATGTGAAAAAGCTGTTTAAATTCATTCCTGCAACGCAGAGTGTGTTCCGTAGTAGTATTTATTGGCAAGCGGAAGGTTTTGCGCTGGGCTTTATCAATCCAAGATTGATGGGAGCAATTGAGAAACTTGCTCGTTGGCACTTGGCCAATCAAGTCAAAGATCCTGTATTACGCGCGCAATTAACGCCGAATTACACCATCGGTTGTAAGCGTGTTTTGTTCTCAAATAATTATTATCCAGCACTGACCCGCGAGAATGTCCAAGTGGTTGCGGCTGGCGTTCAAGAAGTTCGCGCACATAGCGTGATTGATGCCAATGGCGATGAGCACGAAGTTGATGCGATTATTTGTGGCACTGGCTTTGATGTGCATGATCCACTAGGACCTTTACATATTTATGATCGCGAAGGCATTGAAGTGCGTGAGCGTACAGGTGGTTTAAGTGCATACTTAGGGACAACGCTAAAAGGTTTGCCAAACCTATTTATGTTGCTGGGTCCGAATACAGCATTGGGTCATAACTCGATTATTTTCATGATTGAATCGCAAATTAAATATGTGATTCAGTGCTTGGAAGAAATGGATCGCCATGGCGCAGTCGCAATTGAAGTCAAACCTGCCGCTCAAGATGCCTACAACGAAAAGATTCAAGAAGAGTTGAAGCGTATGGTGTGGAGTGAAGGCGGTTGTAAAAGCTGGTATCTCGACAGCGAAGGTAAAAACGTGACGATTTGGCCTGGGTTTACATGGCGCTATTGGATGAAAACGCGCACGCCAAATTTTAGAAACTTCACGTTTAAAAAGCGTGTCACAAGCTAAAATGTGACTACAAGCGTCAGTTTATGCTGTTGAATGAATTGTACTTAGGTATATCTTGTAAGGCATATGCATAAATTGACTGTTTTGCGCTCAGTTCGTGTTCATTGAATTGCGGTTGGTGGGCAGATATTGCAGATTTATCAGTGTCATTAGGCAAACGCTTATTGATGCCAATGGATCAAGGTTTTTATACAGTTATTAGTTGGAGTATCATGATGGGTATCGTATCAGTTAGCAAATTTACTGGAAAAAATAAGCGAGCTTCACATACCATTAATAGCCTCGTTCATCGTAAGGTTAAATTTGATTGGATGAATACGCCGCTTGAATGGATTCCAGGTCAGCCCTTCGCTAGTCACTTTATTAATGAAATCAATACAATTCTACCAGCGGGTGAGTTCTGGTTCTGTCGTTTGTACAATAAAGCTTTGCCACTGGTCACCGATGAAAAATTACGTGAAGATGTACAATTGTTCATTCGCCAAGAGGCGATGCATGCACGTGCGCATGGCAGTGCGATTGCTGAATATCTAAAGGCACATAATGTCGATACTGATCGCAATACAAAGATCATGGATTTGTTGTTTGATCAATTATTAGCAGACGAACCTTTGGGTATGAAACTACCTCATCTATTAGAAAAACCCTTGTTACTCAATCGTTTAGGTTTAGTCGAAACGATCTAACATATGACCTGCGTTTTGCGTAATTATG
>CAYJUB010000069.1:0-8799 GCA_964373145.1 uncultured Moraxellaceae bacterium | reverse complement strand
GCCTGTGGTGTATTATCCGGTGGAGCATTACCTTTACCAGCGATCTTTGCACATTTAGCATGGGTACTGATCATGACAAAAACATACACCGAACGTCGCCAACTATGGCTAAAAGAAATGGGGCTCAAAGCAATCGAGCAGGAATCCAACACAGGCTTCACCCATTAATATGACGATTATTGAAGTAAATTCATCCGCTTCATGACATAGAAACAACACAGGAATCACATTGTTATGCCGCGTCTTGCTTTAGGTTTGGAGTTTTGTGGCAGTCAATATCGCGGATGGCAAACCCAACAAGAAGGCGTTCGCAGTGTCCAAGAAACTGTCGAAAAAGCGTTATCAAAAATCGCCAATCATGCGGTAACCCTTCACGCCGCAGGTCGTACCGATGCTGGCGTGCATGCGTGCAATATGATCGCGCATTTTGATACTGAAGCAGATCGTTCGATTCGAGGTTGGATTCGTGGCACCAATACCGTCTTACCACACGATATTGCTGTGCGCTGGCTACAACCGATGACGACTGACTTCCATGCCCGATTTAAAGCGCATGCACGCCGTTATCGCTATGTGATTTATAACCACCCTTATCGCCCTGCACTCCTCAATGGTCAAGTGACTCACCATTACACACCGCTTGATCTTGAGCGCATGCAATTAGCCGCGCAAAAACTGATTGGCACACATAATTTCACTAGTTTTCGTGCGGTGGCCTGCCAATCCAACCAGCCTGTACGCCATGTCAGCCATTTGACCTTAACCCGTCATGGACAACTGATTGTGCTCGACATTCAAGCGAATGGATTCCTGCACCACATGGTACGCAATATTGTCGGGGCTTTACTAGAAATTGGAGAAGGGCTTAAACCGATTGAATGGATTGACCATTTATTAATCGTTCAAGATCGCAAGGAAGCTGGCGTGACTGCGCCGCCAGATGGGCTTTATTTTATAAATGCGTATTACCCAGAAGAATTCTCTTTACCAGACTTACCATTAGGACCTGTCTGGTTAAATATTGACTAAGTGTTTTTAACAATCGGCTCGCTTTAAAAGATTAAGCCGCTGCTTGCTTACGCTTGCGATACTCCACAGGCGTTTCATTGGTCCAACGCCGAAACGCACGATAAAAAGTACTCGGCTCAGAAAAACCCGTCAAATACACAATTCGTTCAACGCTTTCAGTTGTTTTAGACAACAATCGCTTCGCCAATCGCGCTCGATAATCTGATAGCACCTGCTGAAAACTGGTATCCGCCTCGCTCAATTGCGTCCGGAGTCGACGCGCCGAGATATTCAACCGTTCAGCAATAGTCTCCAATGACACTTCACCGCTTTCCAAAGTCTCGCCAATGGCTCGGCGCACATCAGCGACTAAATCAGAACGAGCCAGTTCTTGCATCTTTTCTAATGCTAATTGTTCATGCAAACGTAGCAACTCAGGCTCTGATTGCCAAAGCGGCAGATCCATAAACTTCAGATCAAAATAAACCCGTGACTGTGCCTGACCTAGATGTACAGGGCAATCAAGCACGCGCTCGTATTCTGCAGCGGATGCGCCTTCTACAAACCCCAAATCAATACGCGTGAAGTTAAATTGACCATCGGTCACAAAACGAAAAAATCTCAGTAAACTCACAACAAAACATTCGGTAAAATGGCGTAACGACAAAGCGTCCTTATAAACAACCGTAGCATTTGACAGACAAACCTGATCGTCTTGGATGCATATAGACGCATCTAACACATCACTGACCAAACGCTGATAGGCAAGCGCACGCTTCAAACCTGCACCAAATGTTGCACTACTCAAAAACAGATATTCGACAACCTGACCGCGATACAGGGGCATATGCTCAGCCAAATGCAGCCCAAGATCAGGATCACCCGTCACACTCTCTGCTGCGTTCCAAAATGCACTCTGCATATGATTCGGAGTACGTGTTTTATCATCGACGCGATTCAAGGCTACACCTGCGCGCATTAGAATCTCTTCTACCGGATATTCTGCACGGCGCATGCCTTCATACACCATCTTAAATAAAATGGCAGCATCCGTCTGTATTCTCTGCATGACTTTACCCTCTGCACACCCACAACGCGACCAATTCAATAAAAAATGAAAAGCGCTGTGCCACCCTCAAGAATTTTCTAAGTTAACGATGTCTACTACGAACCTATCATATCATTTTATTTATATCACTAAATGATAGCAATTCAGATAATTAGTTGTGATTATTCTGTCAGACACAGTTGTTATGTACACAATTTGGCAGGATATCCATGACCTGAAAAAATACTTTACATCGCAATGTCTTAAAATGGTCTAAACTTTACCGCAACACGATATCACATATATTTTGCAGTCATCGTAATCAACGAACAATGACCGCTATTAAGGAAAGTTCATGACCCCACCTCGCCGCCCCTTGCTGATGACATTCGTCGCGATTCAAACCGTATTGCTCAGTGCTTGCTGTATGTCTCCCAGCGACTTCCGTATGTCCAAGATCATGGGGAAACCCACACTGCCAAATTATCAAAAAGACTGCTTAGCAAAAAGCCGTTTAGCTAATCCATCCGCCGTCGGTGAAATCATTAATACCCCACACTACGCGCTCATTACCTTGCAACGCGCAGGTCAAAGCATCAAAGCAGGTGAAATGTGCATTATTAATAAGAAAACACACACCATTGAAATCACTGCGATTGATGATTTACAGTTTTTATCGATACCGAGCGATGCTTAATAAACAGATTCAAATCAAGCCCAGATAAATCAATCTCAAAGAAAAGCATTTGCTTTGTTGCGTCCAGTCCTTCAAACGGCTAAAATATCGTCCTTTCTGAATTCATCTGGCATTCGTACGTGTACTCGCATAAAAGGAGTATAATAACGAATGCCATACTATGTAGAGCGAATATGTCCAACAAAGAAGAGCTGATCGAGTTTGAAGGCGTCGTCACTGAAACCTTGCCAAACACAATGTTCCGCGTACGCCTTGAAAATGATCACGAAGTGATTGCCCATATCTCTGGCAAGATGCGTAAGCATTATATTCGTATTTTGACAGGCGATTCGGTTAAAGTCGAAATGACGCCGTATGACCTCTCAAAAGGTCGTATCACTTACCGCGCGCGTTAATTCTCGCTCGCGAGCATGATCGACTTTTAAAGAGATCATCGTAAAATACAAAAAAGCCGCAAATTCTGCGGCTTTTCTTGCTTTCAAGAAAATTTCAGGCCATTAACCCAAAGCTTTCAATACCGCCTCGCCCATCGCTTGTGTACCGATTTTGGTCATGCCAGCTGACATGATGTCACCTGTGCGTAAACCTTGATCCAATACCGTACCGACCGCTGTTTCAATCGCTTTCGCAGCTACTTCTTGCTTGAAGGTATAACGCAGCATCATCGCGACTGACAAAATGGTCGCCAATGGATTTGCCAAGTCTTGTCCAGCGATATCAGGCGCACTGCCATGACATGGCTCGTACATGCCTTTGCCATTTGCATCCAAACTTGCTGAAGGCAGCATGCCAATCGACCCCGTCAACATCGCCGCTTCATCCGACAGAATATCGCCAAATAAATTGCCAGTAACAAGCACATCGAATTGCTTTGGATTTTTAACCAATTGCATTGCTGCGTTATCGACATACATGTGTGACAACTTGATCTCTGGATATTCAGCAGCGGCCAAATCAGTCACCGTTTGTTTCCACAATTCAGTCACTTCCAGCACGTTGGCTTTGTCCACTGAACAAACTTTACCGCCGCGTAAAGTCGCCATATCGAACGCGACTTTGGCAATGCGTTTGATTTCGCTTTCCGCATACACGTCAGTGTTGTAGCCTTGCTTTTCGCCATTTTCAAGGACGCGAATACCGCGTGGCTGACCGAAATAAATACCACCCGTCAACTCACGAACAATCAGAATATCCAAGCCTGCAACGATTTCAGGCTTCAAACTTGAGGCATCAGCCAATTGCGGATACAAAATCGCTGGGCGTAAATTTGCAAACAAATTCAACTCACTGCGAATTTTAAGCAAACCGCGTTCTGGGCGAATTGAGCGTTCAATCGTATCCCACTTAGGACCACCGACTGCACCGAGCAATACTGCATCGGCTTTCTTTGCCGCATCTAAAGTCACGTCTGGTAGCGGTACGCCGTGCGCATCAATTGCTGAACCACCGAGCAAACCATGCGACCATGTATAACCTAATCCAAATTGATCATTCACACGATTGAGAACTTTTTCGGCAGCAGCCATGATTTCAGGGCCGATGCCATCACCGGCGAGAATTAAAATATGTTGAGACATGTAAAGATTCCACTAAACAAAAGAATAGAACTAACAGAATAAAATCGACTCACGCGTATCATTCAATCAACGTGAGTCATACGACCATAAAAACTGACGAATTATTTAATTTTCTGCTCAACAAACGATGTCGTCATCGTCTGAAAGCCATAAGTACGGCAAAAACGACGCACAACCTTGTCATCATCCAACATATCCACGCACAACGGCGCTGGGCCTGCCAGACTAAGTAAACTTGCAGATTGCTCACGTTCTTGACGATACAACTTCAAATCATAACGATGACCCGCTTTAAAGCGATGAGTCAGATTAAATTTTTCGACGCGATCACGGGAAATAGGAAAAAATAAAAGCTCGATATCATGTGGTGCAGCAGTCAGTGCCAAAAAATACTGTGAACTGTCTTTAGCAGCAGATGACTCGAAACGCAGCACAGCGTCAGTTTTGGCTTGCTCAGTAGGCTCACCCGTTTGCGGATGTAATAACTCTTTGTTATTTAAGCTCACAAACTGGCAACCAATGCCACCTGAACAATGTACAGATGCAATACCTGACATATCTTCATGCTGAATATTAAGGCTCGGTATCATCCAGGCAGATTTAGTTTTCAATTCTGAATAGGAATGACAGCCAGCCAAAAAAGCCAACACCACCATCACGGGCAAGAAGGCTAAAGATCGGATCATTCGCTGTTTAGGCATTCGCTTTAATCTACTCAAATTCACAGCTTTCACACTTAAAATCACCGCTTGGTTAATGCTTCCTACAGCCATGATCTGCTCCGTATGTCGCACACCTCGTGCATTTGCACTGCTAGAAAAACGCGTTATTTGCATGATGCACGAGAGTATACGCTATACAATACTCATACATGAAGTGTATTAAACACCCATGGACGAACGGCCTTCGCTTTATCTTCGAAAGCGTGAATTGCATCACTATCCTGCAAAGTTAAGCCAATTTCATCTAAACCATTTAACAAAAAATGTTTACGAAATGCATCAACTTCAAATGCATGCGTCTGTCCATTTGGACGAATCACCCGTTGTTGTTGCAAATCAACAGTCAGTTGATAACCTTCCGACGCTTGTGCTTCGGCAAACAACACATCCATCACATCTTCAGCCAGAATCACAGGCAACATGCCGTTATTCAAGCAGTTATTGTAAAAAATATCTGCAAAAGACGAGGCAATCACTGTACGGAAGCCGTATTCAGCCAACGCCCATGGTGCATGTTCACGGCTCGAACCGCAACCAAAGTTTTGTCGCGCGAGCAAAATGTTCGCACCTTGATAGCGCGGTTGGTTCAAGACAAATTCAGTATTTACAGGGCGTTTGCTGTTGTCTTGACCTGGATAACCTTCATCCAAATAGCGCCATTCATCAAAAAGATTTGCACCAAAACCTGTGCGCTTAATCGATTTCAAAAACTGTTTTGGAATGATTTGGTCTGTATCGACATTCGCACGATCAAGTGGAGCGACAACACCTGTTTCAATAATATAAGGTTTCATGTTTGCCTCTCCTTAAAATGTTCGTACATCAACGAAGTGACCCGCCAATGCGGCTGCCGCTGCCATCGCAGGACTGACCAAATGCGTGCGTCCGCCATTACCCTGACGACCTTCAAAGTTACGGTTACTGGTCGACGCGCAATGTTCGCCCGATTGCAACTTGTCAGCATTCATCGCCAAGCACATCGAACAACCCGGCTCACGCCACTCAAAACCTGCATCGGTAAACAAAGTATGCAACCCTTCCGCTTCCGCTTGTTTTTTTACCAAACCAGAACCTGGAACAACCATCGCTTGTTTGATGGTGCTAGCGACTTTACGGCCTTTAATCACCGCTGCTGCAGCGCGTAAATCTTCGATACGTGAATTGGTACATGAACCAATAAACACGCGATCCAACTGAATGGCTTCAAGTGACTGACCCGGCGTTAAGCCCATATATTGGTACGCACGTTTCATGCCATCTTGTTTGACTGGATCATTGGTGGATTCAATCAATGGCAAGGCTTGGCTGACTGCAATGACCATTTCTGGTGAAGTACCCCATGACACTTGCGGCTCGATTGCGTGACCATCCAATTCAACCACTGTATCAAAAACTGCATCGGCATCGCTATGTAAAGTCTGCCAGTAGGCAACGGCTTTTTCCCATTGATCAGCTTTCGGTGCAAACGGTTTGCCTTCAAAATACGCAATCGTTTTGTCATCGACAGCGACCATACCGACACGCGCGCCTGCTTCGATTGCCATGTTACAGACGGTCATACGACCTTCCATCGACATATCGCGGAACACTTGACCACCGAATTCAATCGCATGACCATTACCGCCAGCAGTACCGATCTTACCGATGATGGCAAGCACCACGTCTTTTGGCGTTTCGCCAGCACCAAGCACGCCATCGACACGAACCAACATGTTCTTCGATTTCTTTTGAATCAAACATTGCGTCGCTAAAACGTGTTCAACTTCTGACGTACCAATACCATGCGCCAAGCAACCAAACGCACCATGTGTTGCGGTATGCGAATCACCACACACCACCGTCATGCCTGGCAAAGTCAAACCTTGCTCTGGACCAACCACGTGGACGATGCCTTGACGCACATCATTAATATCAAACTGCACGACATCAAACGCCTTACAGTTATCATCCAACGTTTGTACTTGGATGCGTGATACTTGATCTTGAATCCCTGCAATGCCTTCGGCACGTTCCGCTTTGCTGGTCGGTACGTTATGATCTGGCGTTGCAACATTGGCATCTAAACGCCACGGTTTACGGTGCGCAAGCTGCAAGCCTTCAAACGCCTGCGGGCTGGTTACTTCATGCAATAATTGACGATCAATATAAATCAAGCACGATCCATCATCGCGCTGCTTGACCAAATGATCATCCCAAAGTTTGTCATACAATGTCTTCGCGGTCATTTCACTCACCTTGATCTGGAGTTCGCTGGGCCTTGGGCTTAAGCGTCTGGGTTTAAGGCTGCCTTGCTCATTAATTTTTTATTCAATAAGCGGGATGTGCACATAATAACTTTGTTTTTTCAATAAAACTAATTTATCATTTTTATGATTAATGAAACTTTTTAGAATGAGTTAATCTTTTAGGTTTTCAATAAAAGATTAAAAGCAAATCCTCCCTAGCCCTCCTTTTTCTAAGGAGGGGACTACTTTGGCTACGCCAAAATAGAAAAGTTCCTCCCTTTGCAAAGGGCACTTCGTCTTGCGAAGCCGCGCTTCTCATGGGAGGGATTTGCTTTTGATTTTAATTAAACAAAATTAGTTCATTGAGCCTGTCGAAATGCACGGCGACATGCAGCATGCATTTGCGCACCCAACGCACTTCGACAGGCTCAGTGCTCTATGTTTGGGATTTTTTTATTTAAAAAAACAAAGGCAACCCTAAAATGAACACCGCTTCCGTCCAAGCCTTCATCACCGTCATGCAAACCGGTTCCGTCTCACGTGCCGCTGAAAAACTCTTTCTCACGCAGCCTGCGATCAGCAAACGCTTACGGATTTTAGAAGAAGAGTTTGGTGTCACACTGTTCACCCCAGTTGGACGCGGTATTCAACCGACGCCAGCGGCGCAAGATTTATTGCCACGCGCTAAACGCTGGCTACTCGATTATGAGGAAATCAAACATGCATTGAGCCACGCGCAAGATCAAATTGCGGGTTTACTGAGAATTGGAACCAGTCATCATATTGGATTACATCATTTACCTACTGCCTTAAAAAGTTTTGTTCAGGCGCATCCCGAAGTGGAATTGGATGTCCATTTTGTGGACTCTGAACAAGCGCATCAGGCAGTGTTAGCAGGTGAATTGGAATTGGCATTCCTCACCTTACCGCCAACTTTTGATCCACGCCTCGCCTATCGTGAAATTTGGAATGATCCACTGGTGTTTGTCGCCGCGCCTTTTCATGCATTGGCAGGTAAATCGAACTTAACCTTAGAAGACTTGACCCATTATCCAGCGATCTTACCCGCAGCAAATACTTATACCAGCCAAATTACTTTGGATGCCTTTCAAAATGCTGGCTTAAGCCTTAAAACAAGTATGAGCACCAATCCGCTGGACTCCATCAAAATGTTGGTATCCATTGGCTTAGGCTGGTCTGTGCTGCCAAAAACATTGGTCGATGCAGACTTAATCGTATTGGATATTGATCACGTTATTTTGCATCGCACATTAGGCATGGTCTGGCATCCGCAGCGCACTTTATCCAAGGCAGCACGAACACTCAAAGATGGGTATTTTTAATACGCTCATTAAGGCATCAATTTTTGGACTTTTTATTACCAAAAGTACACAAGCCATGTTTTTCTTGAGGGCATGAACCTTTTACAATCGGGTTTATTTATATCTCTGTTTTTGTGCGTGCATTTCGCGCTGGTCTGGTTGCTAGCGAACACGCAAGATGTTGGAACAACAGTGGGTTG
>CAYJUB010000068.1:0-8821 GCA_964373145.1 uncultured Moraxellaceae bacterium | reverse complement strand
TGGGGATGGTGTGGATTCTGGTCATCATGGAGAGTATCTATGTGATGACGGGGAATCAGATCTATAAAGACATGACGCGATTCTGGGGCAAGTTGTTTGGAATCAACTTTGCTCTCGGGGTGACGACGGGGATCACCATGGAGTTCCAGTTCGGAACGAATTGGGCGTATTACTCGCACTACGTTGGTGATATTTTCGGTGCGCCTTTAGCAATTGAAGGGCTCATGGCCTTCTTTCTTGAGTCGACGTTTATTGGTTTATTTTTCTTTGGCTGGCAGCGGCTTTCGCGTCAGCAGCATTTACTGGTCACGATCCTGATGGCGATCGGTTCTAACCTATCAGCTCTATGGATTCTGATTGCCAATGGCTGGATGCAGAACCCCATCGGTGCAGAGTTCAACTATACGACGATGCGTATGGAGATGACTGATTTCTGGACGATTATGTTTAATCCAGTGGCACAGGCCAAATTCGTACATACCGTCTCGGCGGGTTATGTCACTGCGTCTATTTTTGTCTTGGCATTGTCATCTTGGTATCTACTCAAAGGCCGTGATGTGCAGTTTGCCAAAAATAGCTTTCGCATCGCAGCAAGCTTTGGTCTGGCCTCCGCATTGTCGGTGATTGTGCTGGGAGATGAGTCGGGTTATACCATGGGCGAGTCACAGCAAACCAAGCTGGCTGCGATTGAAGCCATGTGGAAGACCGAACCGGCACCCGCACCGTTCAATTTGATAGCCTCTCCCAATGAAAAAGAGATGAAGAATGATTGGGCTGTTGAGATCCCTTGGGTGATGGGGCTGATTGGCACGCGTTCAACCAGTAAACAAATCCCAGGCATCATTGATATTAAAGAAAAAAATCGCGTGCGGATTATTTCAGGTATACAAGCGGTGAGCGCACTTGAGACCATTCGCAGTAATCCTTTGGCCCCGAATATCGCTGAGGTGAAAGCGACCTTCGAAGCTCACAAAGCCGACTTAGGTTTTGGCTTGCTTCTCAAGAAATATACGGATGATGTCAGTACTGCAACGCCTGCACAAATTCAGCAAGCCTTGGATTCAACTGTGCCACGGGTGACGCCTCTGTTCTGGAGCTTTCGCATCATGGTTGGATTGGCTTTTGTCATGCTGGCGCTGTTCATGATGTCGTTCTGGCATACCCTAAAACCAGGATTTGAGCATCGCCGTCGCTGGTTATACAAATGGGCATTCGTTATGTTGCCTGCACCTTGGATTGCTGCAGAACTGGGTTGGTTCGTTGCAGAGTATGGTCGCCAGCCATGGACGATCTATGGTGTCTTACCGACCCATTTGTCAGTGTCTACGATTTCAGTACAGAGCGTCTACGGATCGTTGTTTGGCTTTATTGGCTTCTACACGCTGCTGCTGATTGCTGAAGTGTATTTGATGATCAAGTTTGCCCGCCAAGGTCCAGGTAGTCTGGGGACAGGTCGTTATCAGCGTGAAGCTGCTCATCACACCACTGACATTAACCCATAAGGAATAGGTCATGATTCTTGATCTCATTGATTACCCCACCATACGTGTCATTTGGTGGCTGTTAGTTGGTATTTTGCTTATCGGTTTTGCCATCATGGATGGCCATGATATGGGCGTTGGCACGTTATTGCCTTTTGTGGCGAAAACCGATGTCGATCGTCGAGTTGCCATAAATACCATTGCACCGCACTGGGACGGCAATCAGGTCTGGTTTATTACTGCGGGCGGCGCGATCTTTGCTGCTTGGCCTTTTGTCTACGCGACCGCTTTTTCAGGATTTTACTGGGCGATGATGATCGTGCTGTGGGCCCTATTCTTTCGCCCAGTAGGCTTTGACTATCGCAGCAAGATCGAACATCCACTGTGGCGCGGTGTGTGGGATTGGCTAATCTTTGTCGGTAGCTTTGTTCCGCCGTTGATCTTTGGTGTGGCTTTTGGCAATTTGCTGCTAGGCGTTCCATTTCACTTTGATCACAATCTGGTCTCAACCTACACAGGATCGTTCTGGGGGCTGCTCAATCCTTTCGCCCTACTCTGTGGTCTAGTGTCCACGTGCATGATCACACTGCATGGTGGCGTGTACCTCATGCACAGAACGGAAGGTGATATTCAACGTCGTGCGCGAATTTGGGTGAGTGTTTTAGGTCCTCTTTTTGTGGTGCTGTTTAGTGTAGCTGGCATCTGGCTGGCATTAGGAATATCAGGCTATCAAATTACTTCAACGATTGATCCTGCTGGATTTTCAGACCCACTGGCAAAGACTGTGATCATCGCTCCAGGTGCATGGTTACAAAACTATAGCCGCTGGCCACTGCTTATGGCGTTGCCTGTACTGGGTTATGTGGGCGTGACTGGTGCGGTATTACTCGCGCGTATGGGCAAGACTCTATGGGCATTCACCTTGTCCTCAATCGGAATTGCAGGGGTGATCGGCACAGCGGGTATCTCAATGTTTCCGTTCATTATGCCGTCATCCAGTGACCCTCGCTCCAGTCTGACAGTGTGGGATGCGAGTTCTAGTCACCTGACTTTATTCATAATGCTTGTCGTGACACTGATCTTTGTACCGATCATTTTGGTGTATACCAGTTGGGCTTATGCCGTCATGCGAGGCAAAGTAACCGCGGCGTATATCCGTGAAAACAATCACAGTACTTATTAGAAAAAGGAGAATGTCATGTGGTATTTCACTTGGGTATTGGGTGTTGGTTTTGCAATCTTTCTTGCCATCTTGAATGGCATGTGGGGCGAACATGAAAAAAATCGTTTGCCGCAAGAACCATCCCCAGACGAATAAGGAGACTCATAATGCCAATGGAAGAATCAATCGGTTTAGCAGAACCCGAGACTAAGCCTAATACTCCTAAGCCGACTAAAATCGCGTGGGTTCCACTCCTCATCGCGATGATCATTTGTGTTGGGGTTACAATCTTTCCGAGCTTTTTGGTGGATAGCCAAGGCCATGCCGATCACGCTGCAGCCAGTGCATTATTTTGGGCGATGAGTGCTGGTTTTATTCGGGGTGTGGGGTTTATCCCAAAATCGGTGATTTTACGTTGGCTCTTTTCCACGACATCCTGTGTGATTGGCGTGTTGATCACGCTCTATCTGATATTGCACTAAAAGATTGAGCAGGTGCAATGTGGTATCCATTAGAAGTATTAACGATGTGATGCCGCATTGCGTACCATAACATCTCGATTCAGCGCGTATATCTTCGCAAGATCGGATGAAACTAAAAAAGTCTTTTCAAGTCATCAAAAGACATTGAAACAACGCTATCCATTTTAGTCCGCCCTACCAGCGTTTGGCGCTCTCTAAATCTGTCTCTTTTTGCTCTACCCATTCTGCGCTATTTTCCGTCAATTCTTTTTTCCAAAACGGCGCATCATTCTTTAAAAAATCCATCAAATATTGCACAGCATCAAATGCTACTTGACGATGTGCACTGGCCACAACCACACCGACAACATTTTCGCCCAAATACATTTCACCAACACGATGAACAATAACAATGCCCAATAAATCCCAACGTGCACAAGCGCTTGCAACATGTTGCTGTAAAACATTTTCAGTCATTCCTGCATAATGCTCTAGCAGCAATCCAGTGACATCAGGACGATCCCCTGATTCACGAACTTGCCCAATGAAACTCACGACGGCCCCAGCTACGCCTGCTTTTAATCCTAATGCATCAAATCGCTGATCTAAATCAGTGCGACTAAAAGGATCGCTGACAATGGCAATATCAACACGGCAAATCGCGGACATTTTAACCTCCTGTCACAGGCGGGAAAAATGCAACTTCATCGCCTGCTGAAACCGATTGTTCAGGTTGTGCAAACTCTTGATTAACGGACACTAAAACAGGCTGAGGTAAATCAGCAAAAGTTGGATATTTCTCGGTCAATAATGCTTCAAATTGTGCCAATGTCACCGATTGAGCCAACTCAATATCCACTTCTTTGATGCCCATTTTCTCACGCAGTCGGGCGAAGAATAAAACCTTAACTGTCATTTTCTTAATCTCAAATCGTTTTAGAAGCGGTGTGGTCACTGCTTCGATCAAAGTCGCGTCTACCGCCTTCCTTCTTGACCAATTGAATCGCCCCAATCACCATTTCTTGATCCACTGCTTTACACATATCGTATAGCGTCAAACCCGCTACGCTAACGGCGGTTAATGCTTCCATTTCTACACCTGTTTGCCCTGTTGTACGGCATGTCGCTTGAATCTGCACACCCGCAACAGGCTCATCAACCAGCTGCAAATCAATCGCGACTTTGGTGAGTGGTAACGGATGACACAACGGAATCAGTGATGACGTTTGTTTCGCTGCCATAATTCCTGCAATTCGCGCAGTCGCCAACACATCACCTTTCGGTAAGGCTTGATCACGCAGCAATGCCAAAGTCGCTGGAAGCAACTGAATAAAACCCGTTGCAACTGCTGTACGCTGTGTCGTTGCCTTATCAGAGACGTCAACCATATGTGCAGCACCTTGAGCATCTAAATGCGTCAATGTACTCGCAGAAACATTTTTTGTTTCATGTAACGCAATAGTGTTTTTATCGGTCATTAACTCGCCCTTAAACTCATACACGATTGCTATATGAAACAATCAGTATGCACAACAGAATGGAGAAATATGTCGTAATCCCTTATCATAGCACCTGTTAAAAGCCTGCTCCTCAAAGTTTTCTAATGTAGTTCTCATTCAGACGACATTTTGGCTTTTTTCTAACGTCTTTTTTGCATTTTGTTTATGGAATCAACTATGTCTTGGGCCCCACATGTCACCGTCGCCACAATCATCCAGCAAAATATTGCGGGTAATGGCAATCATGCACGGTTTTTGTTGGTCGAAGAAATGAGCATCAATTTGACTGACTTGGTGATTAATCAACCTGCGGGTCATGTCGAAGCCAATGAAACCCTGATTGAAGCAGCCATTCGCGAGACTTTAGAAGAAACGGGCTACACCGTATCCATAGACAGCGTATTAGGTCTTTACACCTACACGCCACCAGATACGGCTAATCACACCTATTACCGAATTTGCTTTTTAGCCAATGTTGAATCGTTCGATGCGACGCGTACCCTAGATACGGGTATTGTCCGCACGCTGTGGTTAACGCTGGATGAGCTGAAAGCAACGGGGCGCGCACGCTCGCCGCTCGTCATTCGTTGTATTGAAGATGCACTGGCAGGACAACGCTTTCCGCTTTCAATGATTTTTGAGCAGCCTCGAACTACAGGCGCCGTGTAATGAATACTTTGGTCAACACAACCGCTGAAGAATCCTCTTTAGCGAATAAACAAAAATTCGTGATGGTTGGTATGTCTGGGGGCGTTGACTCGTCGGTATCAGCGGCATTGCTCATGGAACAAGGTTATCGCGTCGAAGGCCTGTTCATGAAGAACTGGGAAGACGACGACGGCACAGAATACTGCACCGCCATGCGTGACCTTGCCGATGCGCAAAGTGTCTGCGATACCTTAGGAATTCCGTTGCATACCGCAAACTTTGCGATGGAATATTGGGATCGTGTGTTTGAGCACTTCTTAAAAGAATACCAAGCTGGACGCACACCAAACCCAGATATTCTGTGTAATAAAGAAATTAAATTTCGCGCATTCCTTGATTATGCATTGACCTTAGGTGCGGATTACATCGCCACTGGGCACTACACCCGTCGCAGCGAAGTCACGCAAAACCAATCAGGCGAAAATGTCGCGCAACTTCTTCGTGGCTTAGACCACAACAAAGATCAAAGCTATTTCCTCCATGCAGTCCATGGGCGTGAAATTGCCAAAACCTTATTTCCAGTCGGTGAATTACTCAAGCCGCAAGTTCGCGCCAAAGCTGAATCTTTAGGACTGTCTACTGCGGCTAAAAAAGATTCAACAGGCATTTGCTTTATCGGCGAACGTCGTTTTAAAGACTTCCTGCAACAATATCTGCCTGCACAAAAAGGTGAGATTGTCACCGACGAAGGGCGCGTGATAGGTCAGCATGATGGCTTGATGTATTACACACTCGGACAACGCGGTGGTATTGGCGTCGGTGGTTTAAAAGACCAAGCTGAAGGTGCATGGTTTGTGCTTGCGAAAGATTTAGTCAAAAACCAACTTATTGTAGGTCAAGGCCATAATCACCCTCTGATGTTAAGTCAAACCTTATGGTCAGAGCCCATTGATTGGGTACAAGGTGATGCGCCTGTCAGCCTAGATAAACCATTACGCTGCACAGCTAAAACCCGTTATCGCCAAGCCGATCAAACCTGTACCGTATATGTTGATGAAGCGAATGCCGGTGCAGTGAAAGTCGTGTTTGATGAATTACAGCGCGCTGTAACACCAGGTCAAAGCGTTGTATTTTACCAAAATGAAGTGTGCCTAGGTGGTGGCGTGATTCGCATCACGGATGCTGGGCAGCATGTTGCAGTTGAAACACAAAACGCGCGGATGCACGGCTAATGAATGGATTTAATCCGGATCCAAATGCACCAACGCCGCGTCAGCTCAGATTGCTTGCACTCGCCTCTGTCTATCAGGCAGCTGGACTTGCTTATGCCTTTGCATCACAAGGAGCCGCAGCAATCAATGGTCATCAAGAGGCTTTTGATGCGCTGTTAAAAGCCGCCCTATCCGATGACACTGATCTGCGTAAACGGCTTGGCAACATTGATGACTTACTGATTGGGATTAAGCATTTAGAGGGTCGTATTAGCAAAGTCACTGTTAAACAGGCACAACCAAAATCAAAATCGCCTTCTGAAATTGATCGTTACGTGGTTTCATTAATTAGAATTGAACGAAATGTTTACTCGAAAGCCAATTTAGTTGATCTAATTACTCAACAGAAAAAAACTTTAAGTCAGCGTGTTACCTTCTTTGATCAAAAATACCGCCACCCCTCGATCTTAGCGGGCATGGCAACCATTTATGTAGAAACTGCTGGAACATTGCGTGCGCGCCTAACGATTAAAGGGCAACAAGCAACACTCACGGATCCAACCAATGTCGATTGTATCCGCGCCTGTTTATTTGCTGGGATTCAAGCCGCGCATATTTGGCATGATTTGGGCGGACGGCCTTGGCAGCTTATTTTTGGTCGGCGGGCGATGTTAGAAGATATTCGTTTGCTGGCAGCGATACGCCACAAAATGAAAAACACCTGATTGATGAACTGAACACTTAAACCTTTATCACTTTTTGCACTTGGACTTATTAGACATGTTGAATACATTAACCGCCCTCTCCCCACTCGATGGCCGCTACGCCAGTAAATGTGATGCACTTCGTCCGTACCTTTCAGAATTTGGTCTGATTGCTGCACGTGTGACTGTCGAAGTGCGTTGGTTACAATCATTGGCAGATCATCCACAAATCAGTGAACTCGCGCCTTTTTCAAGTGAAACCAATGCAGCACTTGATGCGATCGTCATGAACTTCAGCGAAGCCGATGCTGAGCGTATCAAAACACTTGAAGCGACGACTAACCATGATGTGAAAGCGGTTGAATATTTCCTCAAAGAAAAAATCACACCGATTGCAGCGCTTAAAGATGCTGGAGAATTCATTCACTTTGCATGTACCAGTGAAGACATCAACAACTTGTCTCATGCGCTGATGCTGAAAAGTGGTCGCGACATTTTGCTGAAATCAATGCGCAAATTGCGTGATGCCATTGCGGCACAGGCAGTGACTCACGCGGATCAACCCATGATGTCACGTACACATGGTCAAACTGCAAGCCCAACCACATTGGGTAAAGAATTTGCTAACGTGGCTTATCGCCTTGCTCGTCAAATCAAACAATTTGAACAAGTTGAATTACTCGGCAAAATCAACGGCGCGGTCGGTAACTACAACGCGCATCTTTCTGCTTATCCAGATATTGATTGGGCAGCACATGCAGAAGGCTTTATTGGTTCACTTGGTTTGAACTTCAATCCGTACACCACGCAGATCGAACCGCATGATTACATGGCAGAATTGTTTGATGCATTAAAGCGTTTCAACACGATTCTGATCGACTTTAACCGCGATGTATGGGGTTATATTTCACTCGGTTTCTTCAAACAACGTTTGAAAGCTGGCGAAGTGGGTTCGTCAACCATGCCACATAAAGTCAATCCAATCGACTTTGAAAACAGCGAAGGCAACTTAGGTTTGGCAAATGCTGTGCTTGCGCATCTAGGCGAAAAACTGCCAATTTCTCGCTGGCAGCGTGACCTGACCGACTCAACCGTACTTCGCAATATGGGTGTTGGTTTGGCTCAAAGTTTGATTTCTTATGAAGCGTGTTTGAAAGGCATTGGCAAATTAGAGCTGAATGCAGACAAAATCAACGCTGACTTGGATAATGCGCAAGAAGTGTTGGCTGAACCGATTCAAACTGTAATGCGTCGCTACAACGTTGATCAACCATACGAAAAACTTAAAGCACTCACACGCGGTCAAGCGATGACTCGTCAAATGATGCTCGACTTTATCGCGGGTAATGAACTGACTGCTGTCCCTGAAGCAGATCGCGCACGTTTGGCACTGTTAACGCCTGCAAGCTATATTGGTAATGCAGCGGATCAAGCGAAAGCGTTGCCTGAGTTATTGAAGAAGTTGGGTTAATTAAATTTAGCTCATTGAGCGGAGTCGAAATGTGCGTTATCTGAAAGGATAGCGGCTGATATGTTCACTTCGACTACGCTCAGTCAACTTTGATTTCAGAGTTTAAAAAATAAAAAAGGTCAGCTTACTTTCGTAACTGACCTTTTTTACTGAAAATCAAGAAATCTTACTTCGACAACTTCTC
>CAYJUB010000067.1:1231-8830 GCA_964373145.1 uncultured Moraxellaceae bacterium | reverse complement strand
GTATTACCCTCGGTTCCAATTTGTCAGCTATTAGAGCACACCTGTGCATAAATACAAATGGTGTGAATGTTGAGTCAGCGGTGATTTTGGTTAGCGTTTTAGTCAATTTTTAGATGAACAATGTAGGAAATATTACGGATTTGCCTTGAATTATGTCGATCAAACCCAATTCATACCACATGATTTTATATCACCGTCTACGAACCGCAGTCGTTCGTTGCTTTTATTATTGTCGCAATTTATTACAGAGGTCTGTTATGTCTCAATCGCATGTGAATGATTTGCCTGAAAATGGCGCAGAAGCTGATGTTTTGTCAGAAGAAAATGTTGCCGTGGAAACTGTAGAGCTTTCACCAGAACAAACACGTATTGCTGAACTTGAATTGCAAGTGAAAGACATTCAGGCGCGCGCTAATGCTGATATGTATAACTTCCAAAAACGCGTTGAGCGTGAAACCGATAATGCCAAGAAATTTGCGTTAGAAAAATTTGCAGGCAGTTTGCTGGATGTGGTGGATAACTTAGAGCGCGCAATTGCGGCTGCGCCAGCGGATAGCAATCAAGGTTTGCTTGATGGCGTTCAACTCACCCATAAAGCATTGTTGACCACGCTGGAAAAACATCACATTCGTGTGATCGATCCTGCTGGCGAAGCGTTTGATGCAGAGCAACATCAAGCGGTTGGTATCGACCCGAATACGCCAGAAGGTCAGGTCGCGAATGTGCTGCAAAAAGGCTACAGCTTGTCAGGTCGTTTGTTGCGTCCTGCAATGGTCACTGTAGGGCAGTAAATTGGGCAATAAAATTTTAAAAAGCGTTTGAATCATTGATCTGGCTCAAAACACTATTTAAACGTGCCACTTAAGATGTTCAATATAGACATTTTTTTAATAATATTTTTTGTGATGACTTGAAAAAAACTGTATCAGACGCATATTGAATAGCACAAGCAGCTTACTGCTAAACACATGATTTGATCGTCGGATTTTAATTTTCAGTTTTGATTTTCGAATCACACATTTTGAGATAAGGAGCAACACCGTGGGTAGAATTATTGGTATTGACTTAGGTACAACCAACTCATGTGTCGCCGTGATGGAAGGCGACAAAGTTAAAGTCATCGAGAACGTCGAAGGTACACGTACTACGCCGTCAATCGTTGCGTATAAAGATTCAGAAATTTTGGTCGGTCAAAGCGCAAAACGCCAAGCCGTGACCAATCCAAAAAACACATTATTTGCGATCAAGCGTTTGATCGGTCGTCGTTATAGCGATGACGTAGTACAAAAAGACATCGGTATGGTGCCTTACAAAATCGTGCAAGCTGAAAACGGCGACGCGTGGGTTGATGTCAATGGCAAAAAACTAGCTGCACAACAAGTTTCTGCTGAAATCTTGAAAAAGATGAAGAAAACTGCAGAAGATTACTTGGGCGAGCCAGTCACCGAAGCGGTGATTACCGTGCCTGCATACTTCAACGACGCGCAACGTCAAGCGACTAAAGACGCTGGCTTGATCGCAGGTTTGGACGTTAAACGTATCATCAACGAGCCAACTGCTGCGGCGCTTGCGTTCGGTATGGACAAGCGTGAAGGCGACCGTAAAATCGCTGTATACGACTTGGGTGGCGGTACATTCGACGTTTCAATCATTGAAATTGCGGACGTAGACGGCGATCAACAGTTTGAAGTTTTGGCAACCAATGGTGACACATTCCTTGGTGGTGAAGATTTTGATGCGCGTTTGATGGATTACTTGGTTGAAACTTTCAAAACTGAACAAGGCGTGAATCTGAAAAATGATCCACTCGCGTTGCAACGTCTGAAAGAAGCAGCTGAAAAAGCGAAGATCGAATTGTCTTCTGCACAAAGCACCGAAGTAAACTTGCCTTACATCACTGCTGACGCGACTGGCCCGAAACATTTGGTCGTGACCATTACTCGTGCAAAATTGGAAGGTTTGGTTGAAGACCTGATCGCACGTACTATTGAGCCATGCCGTATTGCATTGAAAGATGCGGGCTTGAACGCAAGCGACATCGCTGACGTGATTTTGGTCGGTGGTCAAACACGTATGCCGAAAGTCATGGACAAAGTAAAAGAGTTCTTCGGCAAAGAGCCACGTAAAGACGTGAACCCTGATGAAGCGGTTGCGATTGGCGCGGCGATTCAAGGTGCGGTTTTGTCAGGCGACAAGAAAGACGTATTGTTGCTCGATGTAACACCTTTGACCCTCGGTATTGAAACCATGGGCGGCGTGTTGACTGGTATCATCGAAAAGAACACCATGATTCCGACTAAGAAATCACAAGTGTTCTCGACAGCTGATGACAACCAACCTGCTGTAACCATTCAAGTTTACCAAGGTGAACGTAAAATGGCTGCGCAGAACAAATCACTCGGTCGTTTTGACCTGACTGACATCCCGCCAGCACCACGCGGTATGCCACAAATCGAAGTGACGTTTGACATCGACGCGAACGGTATTTTGAACGTGTCTGCAAAAGATAAAGGGACTGGCAAAGCGCAAAGTATCCAAATCAAAGCGAACTCGGGTTTGTCGGATGAAGAAATCCAACAAATGATTCGTGATGCAGAAGCGAATGCAGAAGAAGACAAGAAATTTGTTGATCTCGCTGCAGCGCGTAACGAAGCTGACCAATTGGTTCATGGCACGCAAAAAGCTGTGAAAGATTTGGGCGACAAAGCGACTGAAGAAGAGAAGAAAGCGATTGATGCGGCGATTGATGAGTTAGAGCTATCGACTAAAGACAATGATGTCGATGCCATCAAAGCAAAAATCGAAGCACTGTCAGCGGTTTCTATGCCACTGATGCAACGTGTTTATGCAGAAGCTGAAGCAGCGCAACAACCACAAGGCGGCGAAGCCCCAGCGGGTCAAGCGCATGATGATGGCGTTGTCGATGCAGAGTTCACAGAAGTGAAAGAAGATAAGAAGTAATTCTTAGATTCTGATTTCTGAATAAAAAGGAGCGAGCCGAGAGGTTCGCTTTTTTATGCGTGCTATTCGTCGCTCACATCTAAGTTCACTGAGCCTGTCGAAGTGAACATTTCAAATTTCGGTGGTGTGCACCGCGCATTTCGACAGGCTCAATGAGCTATAGTTTTAAAGCATTTTACTCACATCAAAGTTCACTGAGCTTGTCGAAGTGGACATCTCAGACTCCTGTGGTTTGCGCCGCACATTTCGACAGGCTCAATGAGCTATAGTTTTAATGCTTTTTACTCACATTAAAGTTCACTGAGCCTGTCGATGTGGACATCTCAAACTTCGGTGGTTTTCGCCGTTCATTTCGACAGGCTCAATGAGCTATGATTGTGCTATTGAAAACGATGGGAAGAACAATGAGCAAAAATGACCGTTTAGGTGAGCCTACATCACTGTATTTTAAAACCACGTATGTCGTTCAAGAGAGCGATATTGATGGTTTAGGGCATATGAATAATACGGTTTACCTACGCCTGATGGAAAATCTGGCGTGGGCGCATTCGACACAGTTGGGTTTAGGTGTGGATGAGTTTCAGCGGATTGGTTCGGCGATGGTTGCGCGTGAACATCGGATGACGTATCTCGCGGCATTGTTTTTGGATGAAACAGTGCAGTTTGAAACGTGGTTGGATCATAACGATGGATTTAATCTGCATCGCTATTATCGTTTTACGCGAATTGCTGATCAGAAAGTGGTGTTTGAGGCGCATACGCATTGGGTGTGTATCTCGATTGCGACTGGGCGACCTCAGAGAATGCCGCCAGAGTTTAAAGCGGCATATCAGCTGGGTTAATCATTAAGTGATGTTAGCTGTCAATACGGAGAGGTCTTAGTGAAAGATCATCAGGAAGTAATCCATAGTTTTTCAGAGACTCTTTTTGGGTCAATTGCTAAACTGTTTGAAGAAACTAGCGAGCTAGAAAGGAAAATTTTGGCAACTTTTGCATTTGGCGCTACATATGCTCAAGGAATACTAAATGGTATGAGTCCACCTGAAGTTCATGAACTGGCTATTTCTAATCTAGTATGTGACTTCAATTACTCACCCGAGCAAGCCCATGCATTTTCAGAGCATCTAATTCAAGTCTCACAGAGTAAAGATATACATCCAACAATGCATGCCATTGTTCATAGAGGTATTGATGGTCATTCCCAGTTCATCAAAGGTGATCTGGAGGGTCTAAAGGCAAACTTAGGTGAAATAGTTGCACTAGTATGCGGCTAGACACCTAAGAAGTCTTTCAGGGCGGACGCCTTTGACACCACCATTAAGCCAACGTTATTTCTTCCCAAACGATGAAAACACACCTTGAACCTTCTTCTTCACAAGATCGACGGCGACCTCAGTTGGTTTCTTCACGCGTTTAGGTCTGCGGAGCAATTCGCCTGAACAGTTTGGACAAATGCTATTCATTGCCGTTGTGCAGAGTTCACAAAAATTACATTCAAAAGAACAGATATAAGCGGTTCCATCTAATGGTGTTTTTGCGGCGCATTTTTCGCATTCATTTTTCATTTTTAACATAGTGCACCCGAATAAAAATTGATGAGCTAATTAGCCTGATTTCTAATATTACAACTAAATTAGAGTAATTACTCTAATTATCATATCATTTATTATTCAGTTACTATCAACGCAGAATCATACAAATTATGAAACGTGAACCCTTTATAATGCGTATCTAAATTGTTCTTTAAGTCCTTTGTTCAATGAATAAAATTAATGTTTTAAATCGCAAAACGCTGATGTTTCCGCTGGCGATTGTTCTCTTTGAATTCTGTGTCTATATCGCTAATGACATGATTCAACCCGGCATGATCGCGGTCATCACCGATTTTCATGTGAATACTGAATGGGTTGCGCGTTCGCTCACTGCTTACTTGATTGGCGGTACGTTGATTACGTGGTTGCTCGGGCCGTTGTCGGATCGGTTGGGCAGACGACCTGTGATGTTGTTTGGCGCAATGATGTTTGCGGTGTCGCTACTACTGATTTTATTTGCGTGGAATATTGAAACCTTCATGTTGATGCGCATCGTGCAGGGCTTGGGGTTGTGCTATATCTTAGCGGTCGGTTATGCCGCGATCCAAGAAGCCTATGAGGAAAAAGCCGCAATTAAAGTTATGGCGATGATGGCCAATGTTGCTTTGCTCGCGCCGCTCATTGGTCCAATTGCGGGTGCGGCGGTGATTTCGGTTTGGCCTTGGCAGATGAGCTTTGTGTTGATTGCGGTGGTTGCAGTGTTGAGTGTGGTTGGTTTGTATTTCCATATGCCTGAGACGTTGGTTGTGGATCAAGATGCACCCAAGCAAGATATATCGTTGAAGGTGGTTTTGGGCGATTACTTGGCTTTGTTCCGTGAAGCACCATTTGTAAAAGCGGCGATTTGTATGTCGTTGTTTGGCGTGCCGCTGATTGTGTGGATTGGTTTGTCACCTGTGATTCTGATTAAAGATTCAGGCATGACGCCGATGGAATATGGTTTATGTCAGCTTCCCGTGATTGGTGCGTTGATCATTGGTAATGTGTTGCTGATGAAAGTCACGGATAAATGGCCAGTGGATCGACCGATGAAGTTTTCACCAGCGATTACGATTTTGGGATTGTTGCTGATGTTGCCAGTACTTTATTTTCCAAGCCATATGGCGTTGTTTATTATTTTAGGGATGACTTGTTTTGCCTTTGCGCAAGGCTTGGCGTTTGCGGTGATGTATCGTGTCGTGATGACTTCGGCTGATCATCGAATGGGTGTGATGGGCGCGGCAGTGGGGATGTTGTTGATGGCGGGTTATGCGCTGGAGCTGGAGTTGGCGGCTTGGTTGTATAACCGTTTTTCGGCGACGGGTTTGTTTGTGATGTTGACGATTTTTGCGGTGCTTTATTTTGTGTTGTTGCCGGGAGTGTTGAAGCGGGCGATGGCGCAACGGGAGATTGATCTTGGCTGAATGCTTTGAAGTCTTCCCCTGAGGGGGAAGATTTAGATGGGGGTGCTTTTGATTTTAAAGTCAAAAGCACCCCCATCCCAACCTTCCCCCTCAGGGGAAGGAGACAATCGACTTTTTTAATTTCAACTATTACCGCAGACATAGCCTTAGAAAAAGGAGGGCAGGGGAAGATTGGCTCTTGATGTTAAAAGCGGCTATTAGAGGGAAGACTTCAAGGCAAGGGCATAACTTGAAAAATCAACTCACCTTCAACCCAAACAACGCCATCGCCTGAATCGGGCTAAAGCGATAAGGCGTGTTGCAGAATTGGCAATCCATTTGGATCTCATCATCAGTGGATAAGATTTCAGTGACTGCATCTTTGCCAACTTGTTTTAATGCTTCGATGCAACGTTCACGCGAACAGGTACAACCGAATTTAAGCGGTTCTGCATCAGGTAAGCGCACATCTTCTTCATGGTACAAACGATGCAAAATATCTTGCGCAGGCAGTTCAATCAACTCTTCTGATTTGAGTGTTTGCGTCAGCATGGTGACGCGTGGCCACAAGTCAGTATCGGTTTCTTCTTGTTCTGCTTCATTATTTCGTGGTAACAGTTGCACCAAAAGTCCAGCGGCATGCTCACCATCACAGGCGAGGCTGATTTGCGTCGGTACTTGTGCGGAGAGTAAATAATACTGCGCCAAACAACCTGCTATTGTCGGTTCTTCAAGCGGCACAATACCTTGATAACGTTCACCATGTTGATGTTCGATATTAATGAAAAGCACGGCGTCAGTGAGCGCGTCTAATGCTTCAGCACTGGTTTCAAGATCATTAAAATCTGCGCCTTCTTCTAATTCTGCCAGACCACGTAATTCACCTTGATCAGTACATTCCGCCATGACCCATTTTAATGAACCACTGCCTTGTGCTTGCAGACTCAAGCGACCTTTGAATTTTAAAGTCGTTGCCAGAAGCGCAGCCGCTGCCAACATCTCACCAAGCATGAGTTTGATGGCTTTAGGATATTCGCGTTGTTTTAGAATGGTTTGCAATGCGGAAGTAATGTGCACCACATCGCCGCGTACAGGACTATTATCAATAAAAAAGCGCTGGCGTGTGTCGTCGGCATTGTTATTGATGGTTGTGGTTTCTTCAGTCATGTCAAACTCGGTAAAAGATGTGATTTAAAACAGTTAATGGTGACGATTGTACTGATTATCAAGAATAGGCTGAACGTTGAATTTAAATTTAATCTAAATTTGGGACTGCCTTCAAGATGATCTCATAGAAGATCAAAAGCACTAACCCGTGGGAGTCTTTTCGTTGAGCTTTGTAATGGGAGGATCCGCCTACCGCGGGTCTCACTTTTGTCTTGGCAAAAGTAAGCAAAACCGTGTCCCTCACAAAACTCGCGCAAGGGGAGTTACCATTAAAGATGCAGTTTTTCTAAAAAAATCAAACAATTGAATGTTTCTCGTTTGGCTCAGACAGTTGTTCGGGACGAGTTAGAAGCGAAAAGCATTGTTTTTTTCCTATAAAAAATGCCCCAATTCAGGGGCATTTTCTGTTGCATCACTCGGTGAGACTAATTACTTAGCAGCAGCGATTGATTTAACGATTTCTTCGCGAGCAACTTCAGCACTTTGCCATCCGCTGA
>CAYJUB010000067.1:0-1131 GCA_964373145.1 uncultured Moraxellaceae bacterium | reverse complement strand
GCGATTGATTTAACGATTTCTTCGCGAGCAACTTCAGCACTTTGCCATCCGCTGATTTTGACCCATTTGCCTGGCTCAAGATCTTTGTAATGTGTGAAGAAATGTTCGATTTGCTTGATCAGCAGAGCTGGCAAGTCGGTGTATTCTTGAACATGCTTGTACAGCGGTGTCAATTTGTCATGTGGTACAGCAATGAGTTTAGCGTCGATACCGCCATCATCTTCCATGTCCAATTTGCCAACTACGCGGCAACGGATCACAGAACCAGCAACGACTGGGTATGGAGTAACAACCAATACGTCAAGTGGGTCACCGTCGTCTGACAGTGTGTTTGGAATGTAGCCATAGTTCGCTGGGTAGAACATTGGTGTACCCATAAAACGATCTACGAACAATGCATCAGAATCTTTGTCGATTTCGTATTTGATTGGATCGTTGTTTGCTGGAATTTCGATGACAACGTAAATGTCATGGGGCGCATCTTTGCCCGGTGGAATGCTGCTATAGCTCATCACATACACTCTTTAGTCAGTAATAAAGGAAAATTTGCACGCGACATTATACCGAGAAAACGTCGCTTTGTTTTGATTTGGCTGTAGGTAATGCGTTAAATAATTCAATTAATATGCGAATGAAATCTGAAAAACAAATGACATTCGCGCCTTAAGTTGTGATCACAGACTTGCGGCTACATAAAATAAATACATCGGGCACGTGAAAGCAAGTGTCCAAATGATTGAGCGAAATGTCGCTAAATTCAACGCATAGGCGGCGACATAGATGACTCGCAAAAACACATAAGCCCACGCTAAGTTGTTAATCAGCGGTTGTGGGACGACCATGTATTGTGCTGTGAGTACGGCAGCGAGAAAGACGGGCAAAGTCTCGTAACTATTCAATTGCGCCGCGTGAATGCGTGCGGCAACACCAGTTAAATTCTGTTGGAATAGGCGTGGGCTTTCATTATCTTTGATCTGAAAGCGGCCAATAATTTTCGCCAAAGCCGCGGTCAGAAAAGGAAGTACGCTGGCGGCGATCATTGCGTAAATCGCGGGAGAAAGTGGATGCATTATTTTAGGGGCTGTACTAGATAAGGTTAAATTTGAGCCCATAAGCGCAGTGTTTTAAGTT
>CAYJUB010000066.1:0-8989 GCA_964373145.1 uncultured Moraxellaceae bacterium | reverse complement strand
TTAGCCTGTTGTATGACATGGATTAAAATGATTTGAAACCTCAACAGCCCCTAATGAAACAATTACTGGGCAAAGCCCCAGATGACAAAGTTTTAATGTCATTAAATTTCTTAATCCGCAGTACCATCACCAAAGATGGCCAACTCAAAGTGGGCTGCGTCTTGCCAGATGCTTTAGTCATTAGACTGAAAGAACTCTACGCGCAATTACAAGCTGGCGTAAATGACGCTGCAATTCGTGAAGAATTAACCATCAAGCAAAAACAAATGGCGGATCTATGTATCCAACATTTTGTGGTTGATTACTGTGAAACCTTAGACTTAGGCTTCTTTAAGCGCAATGCAATGAGCATTGCAAACAGTGCAACCATCAAAGCGGTACATTTTGCGATTAACAAATTAGTACCGAGTTTAAGTGGTGAAGAATTGGCTATTTTTGCGAAACATTATGACTCTTTGTTGTTTGTTGCTGACTAACGACTGATGGTAGGGGCAGATCGATGTGTCTGCCCTCACTAAAAAGTGGGAGAACACCGAGGCTCTCCCCTACAAAATAATGATTAACCTCGAAATAATGCACCTTAATTAAAACCTCAACACACCTTGATCAAACCATAAAGTCAAAATACTAAAATTCATAAAATCTATAGAAATGAACCTAGTAAACACGCGCACCTCATCGTAAAACCAAATCCCGCCTAAAGATCGAACGATCCACATAATTAGTCACAGTTGTACACTCTCTCTGAAGATAAATGCGTTAATATATCGCCACAAAATTGATCCCTGCCTCCATCCATAATGTGAATTATTTTAGGGATCAAAAATATCAATTGATAATGTGCTGGTAATGACATCAGCACTCACGAGGAATATCTAATGGCCGGTTATTTTGGTTTTGCCCCAACTGCTGAATTACAAACTCATATCGAAAATGCACTCATTCGCGCAAAACAAGGCACTGCTGGCGAGCCAATGTATCTCAGTCGCGATAAAGTAGCACTTGGTATTACCGACGAATTGATTGAAACACTGCTCATCCAATTAGTACACATGTTGCCTGAAAGCGACAAGCGCGACACCATGGAAAAACTATCCAACTTTATTAAAAGTACCGTTCATGTCCTCATGAAACAGTTACTCAGCAAAGATACCGATGAAAACGTTCTGAAATCGACAGAGTTCCTGACGCTGAGTACGCATACCAAAGCAGGTCAATTACGCGTTGGTAATACTTTACCGGATGATTTAGTTGCACAAATGAAAGCCTCTTTTGCAGCAGTCGCTGCGGGTCAAGGCAAAGCCACTAAACCGGCATTGGCAACTCAATTCAAACTGTTTAACGATTTGCTGATCAAACACTTCATGCACGACTTCAATGAAACATTGGATCTCGGCATGTTCAAACGTAAAGCAGCGTCACTCGCGCAAAGTGGTATTACCAAAGCAGTTCATGTCGCCATTGATAAATTGATTCCAAGTTTGAATCAAGTTGAACTTGAATCCTTTACCCAACATTACGACGCACTGATTTACACTGCTGATTAATGTCTCTTCATGTTGTGCCACAAGGTTTTTGTTAATGTCTGATTATCATCATTATCGTTTCCTGCGCTACGCGCCGCGTGATGGCACAACTATGCAGATGCAACCGGATCGTTGGACTCGGTTGCATTTGGACCCGTGGTTACTCGGTTTATTGTTCACAGCCATGCTGTTCGGTTTATTCGTCCTTTATAGCGCATCTGGACAAGATATTGGCTTAGTCACTAAACAAGCCATGAGCTTTGGTATTGCGTTTATCGTCATGATTACGCTGGCACAAGTTCCACCCAAGGTGTATCAAGCGTTTTCGCCATGGTTCTATGTGTTTGGCTTAGTGCTGCTGATCATGGTGGCATTATTCGGACAAATTTCTTTAGGCGCAAGGCGTTGGCTGAATGTTGGTGGTCTGCGTTTTCAGCCTTCTGAATTCTTAAAACTCGCCATGCCCATGATGCTGGCGTGGTATTTATCTGGGCGTACACTGCCGCCAAATTGGCGTGTCGTATTATCGGCCTTACTGCTCATCGGAATTCCTACATTACTGATTGCGAGACAACCAGACTTAGGCACTTCGCTCTTGGTCACCGCAAGCGGTCTTTTTGTGCTGTTTTTAGCAGGTTTACCATGGTGGATGATTGGTGCCTTCGTGGCATCAATTGCAGCATTCATACCGATTGCATGGCAATTCCTATTACACGACTACCAAAAACAACGAGTAATGACACTCATTGATCCCAATGCAGATGCATTGGGTACAGGTTGGAATATCATCCAATCTAAAACCGCAATCGGTTCAGGTGGCTTAATGGGCAAAGGCTATTTGCAAGGATCACAGTCGCATCTACAGTTTTTGCCTGAAGGACATACCGACTTTATTATCGCCGCATTTTCAGAAGAATTCGGTTTGATTGGCGTCTGCTTACTCTTTGTCCTTTATAGCGCAATCATTGGCCGCGCCCTATTCATCGCGTATGAAACCACACATACCTATGGACGACTACTCAGTGGTGCTATCGCCATGTCGTTTTTTGTCTATGTTTTTGTGAACGTCGGTATGGTCAGTGGTATTCTGCCCGTTGTAGGTGTCCCACTGCCTTTTATTAGCTATGGTGGAACAGCGTTGATTACCTTAATGAGTGGTTTTGGCTTACTGATGGCAATTCGCACGCATCGCTAATCAACTGACATATTCATGAATAGCTTCATCAGCTCATCACATCAATAAAATACACAGCCTATTTTTTTATAGCCCATCGCTTATGCCGCATTGAGGAATCTAAATTGAATAAGAAGTTTTTCGTCGCTACTACGCTTTTAGCAACGCTGAGTATGTCCTCAATTGCCAATGCTGGAGACTTTGATACAGACCCAGCGTATACGGCGTTTCGCGATAGAATGGTTCAGCAATATCAATTTTCACCGATTGAACTCGATAACATCTTTATTAATGTTCGTTTAAAGCCAAATATCTTAGCAATCATGGCAAAGCCTGGTGAAAGCAAAGAATGGTATGACTATCAGCCACAATTTGTGACCCCAGTGACCATCAATAAAGGACTTTCATTCAGATCCATCTATTCCGAAGCCCTAAAGCGTGCTGAGTCCACCTACGGTGTCCCTGAAGAGATTATCTTAGGTATTATTGGTGTTGAAACTGGATTTGGGGGTCACAAGGGCTCATTTCTAGCTTTAGATGCCTTATCGACGCTCGCCTTTAGAGATACTCGACGTGCTGAATACTTTAAAGAAGAACTGGCAGAGTTACTGATTTATTGCCGAGATCAGAAGATTAACCCGCTGACCATCAAATCTTCATATGCAGGCGCAATCGGCTACCCACAATTTATGCCTAGCAACATTGTGAAGTTCAGTGTTGATTTTGACAATAGCGGTACGACGGACTTAATCAATAGCCCGATTGATGCTATTGGCTCAGTCGCAAACTACCTTGCCAAACATGGCTGGCAAAAAGGGAAGCCAATTGGTTACCGCGCCAAATATGAAGGAACTGATGACACCTTGGTCATTTCAAAAGATCTGACTCAGCCGAGACCCGCAAAAGAACTGTTTGATTTAGGACTCACACCGGTCAGTGCTCCTGTAGCGCCAACTGATCTCGTAAATGGAGTTCGACTCATGGGTGACGCAGGGCCACTCTATTGGTTCACTTATCCAAACTACCAAGTCATTACCACCTATAATCGCAGCCGACTCTATGCAACGGCAGTTTGGCAACTCGGTGCGGCGATTAGAGAAAAAAGTAAGAGCATCAATGTCCAAGAGCTCGAAGCAGCAAAAACACCATAACGATCAAAAAACAGGCTAAAAGTATTTCAAAACGTATTTTTGAAATACTTTATTACAATATTGATTAATTAATGATCGAATATATGGCATTTTAGTAAAGACTTTCCATTTTAGGGCATTTTTTTAGACAATTCTCTTTTTCACCATTAGGATGTCGTTCAAGCACAACATTTAATATTTAGCCAAATTTGAAGATGTCGGATGCAGCAGCTTCTGCTCACACGCCATCCAAAGGAGCATGTCTATGCGAATAACACTGACTACGATTGCAATACTTGTATCATTAAGCGCAACTGCAGCACGCGCTGAGCTCGTAGCGTCTCAATCTTTGACGACGCCTTTCGACGTACCGAGTCTTGCTTCTGCAGCGTTATCACGCGACAGCCAAACCTTGAATGCAACAACACTGGGTTTTGCAACAACACCAGCGACGACAAACACAGTTGCGACGACAATTTCTGAAACAATCACAGTCAGCAAAACCGTAGAGAGTGATCTTTCTGCAAGCAATAAAGATCAAAGCAGCAGTTCAAGCGTTTTGGATCGTTTAAGTACCGTTGCGAGCAATACTGTTCGTAAATTCCAGCAAACTGGCATTGCATCTTGGTATGGTCATCAATTCAATGGTCGTAAAACTGCGAATGGCGAACGTTTTGATATGAATGGACTGACTGCAGCACATCGCTCATTGCCTCTATCCTGCTTCATCCGTGTGACCAACAAGGACAACGGTAAAAGCGTTGTGGTTAAAGTGAATGATCGTGGTCCATATTCAGGCAATCGTATCTTAGATCTGTCCTATGGTGCAGCTAAGCAGCTCGGTATCGTCAATCAAGGTATGGGCAACGTCACCATTGAACGTGTTTCTGCACCGAATTAAGATCTACTACATCCAGTGATTCGAACTAACCGCCGCTTGGCGGTTTTTTCTTGTCTGGTGTGCTACCCTTTAGAATAAATAGATAAAAAGGACAGGAAAAATGCGCACCTTACAGAATTGGTTAGCTGAATATAGCGAGAGTCACCAAAATCCATTGAACAAGCGACTCCATTGGGTCTGTGTGCCACTCATTACCTTTTCTGTGGTTGGCCTACTCTGGAGTTTCAATTCGTTTGTTGCGCTGATCGCGCTAATATTGGCAATGATCTTTTATGCACGCCTTTCTAGTCGCTTATTTTTAGGGATGACGATCTTTTCAGCATTGATCGTGATATTGATTTGGGTCTTATCCGCACCGCTTCTTGCACAATCTCCTTATGCACCGTTCTGGTTCTATTTTGGACTGTTTGTGATCGGCTGGATTGGTCAATTCTATGGGCATAAAGTTGAAGGCAAAAAACCTTCGTTTTTTAAAGATCTCCAATTTCTACTGATTGGACCAGCATGGTGTGCGAATGACTTAATGCAGAAGTTAAGAAAGTCGCTTTAATTCTATTTTCTTATTCATCGCAGACTCAACCTAAGCAACCAGAAATAAAAAATCCCACTATGTGGGATTTTTTATAGAAATTAAAGTCTTGATCAGTTTCCATCAAAAGCTTGAATCTTGGGTTGTGGAAGTTGATATGGAAAATGAGCTTCTGCTCTAAAACCAAAACCCAATTCAGATTGATCATAAACAGATAAAGGTGCCATCACACCACCTGCATAAATGGGTTGGAAAATATCTCTTAAATTACCTGACCATTTATTGCTATATTGCTCACTACCAAATCCAATGGGATTGCCCGTATTCGATACTCCAGTTTGAACACCCAGAAACTCTCCGCCACCCAAAGAACGAAGATTTTGCAGAATCCCTGCAAGTAAAGAGCTAGAATCGACTGCATCAGCTGAATCTGGCGATTTGTCTGAAGCAGACTTCAACTTCATCATATCCGCATTACCATCACTCTTAATGGCAGTGATAAATAAATCATCAGTCTTACACGTATACTTCGCAGGTTTTGAATCTTCAGTGATATAGGCACTCTTTTTAGTATCTACATACTCTTTTTCTAACATACAAATCTGTCTGATCTGCACCTCGACAAATCCATTGTCTAACTCGGCATCGCTCAATTGAACACCCGCATAGGCAGGACACATCGCCACAGCAGCGGCTAGTGCAATCATTGATGAAATAAGCTTTGATGGTTTATACAAATCAGTTGTCCCAGTTGCTACAGCATTTTTTGTTAATTGTTCCATTTGCTTTAGCAAGAACATCTTCATTTCGCTAGACTCCTGTCAAAGCACAATTTTTATATTGCATCGAATCTATCAAATTTTGTACCACCAAGCAACCGATTAGCTGACCGTTGGTCGAAACATTCAAACAAAACGAGAAAAGACGAAAATAATTCGTCTTTTCTCTTCACTTTACGCGATTAAGTCATTGGTTTTGATTCAATGAAACCGAGTGCGTTCAAACTTCAGCGGCTCACCATCTTCACCCGCACTCACGGTGATGGTATCGCCTGCACTGAATTCGCCAGATAAAATCCGCGATGCCAGTGGATTTTCTATTTCCGCCTGAATCGCACGCTTCAATGGACGCGCACCAAACACTGGGTCATAACCCACTGTCACCAACTGGTCAAACGCGGAATCATCCAGCTCTAAACTAATCTCACGTTCATGCAATCGCGCACGTAAACGATCCAACTGTATATCGGCAATGCCGCGAATCTGACTTTGTCCGAGTTGTTGAAACACCACGACTTCGTCAATCCGATTGATGAACTCAGGACGGAAATGCTCGCCCACAGCTTCCATGACAACCGCTTTCACTTGTGCCGCAGGCGCATCTTCCCCTAGCTCACGAATCGCCGCAGAACCTAAATTACTAGTCATGATAATGACCGTATTTTTAAAATCCACAGTGCGACCTTGTGAGTCAGTCAAACGTCCATCATCAAGCACTTGCAAGAGAATATTAAACACATCAGGATGCGCTTTCTCAACCTCATCCAGCAAAACGACGCTATAGGGTTTACGGCGCACGGCTTCGGTCAGCGTACCACCCTCTTCGTAGCCAACATAACCAGGAGGTGCACCGACCAAACGACTGACCGAGTGCTTCTCCATAAACTCACTCATATCAATCCGAATCATGGCATCGTCACTGTCAAACAGAAAGTTAGCCAATGCTTTACTCAGCTCAGTTTTACCAACCCCAGTCGCACCGAGGAACAAGAACGAACCGCTGGGTCGATTCGGATCAGACAGCCCTGCACGTGAACGGCGCACTGCATTAGACACGGCAACCACAGCTTCTTTCTGCCCGACAACGCGTTTATGCAGTTCGTCTTCCATATGTAATAGTTTTTCACGTTCGCCCTGAATCATTTTGCTGACAGGGATTCCTGTTGCAGCACTGACCACTTCGGCAATTTCATTATCCGTGACTTTATTACGTAGCAAGGTTGGTTTCTCAGCATCTTCTGCTTTCTCACCTTGAGCCTGTTTTTTCTCAAGTTCAGGGATGATGCCGTGTTTTAATCGAGCCATCTCTGCGTAATTTCCATCTCGTTCCGCTTTTGCATACGCAATACGCGCAGCTTCTAGCTCTTCGATAATTTGCTTACCGCCCTTATCCATCGCTTTTTCAGCCAACCAGATTTCATTTAAATTTGCATACTCTTTTTCAACGTCTTGGATCTGAGTATCAATCAAACGTTGCTGAGCGCGACTTCCCTCATCCTTATCATTTTTAAGGACTTCTCGTTCCATTTTTAGTTGAATAAGACGACGATCCAATTTATCGATCACTTCAGGCTTACTATCAATTTCCATACGCAACCGACTTGCCGCTTCATCTATCAGATCAATGGCTTTATCTGGCAAATTTCGATCAGTAATATAGCGATGCGACATGCGCGCTGCGGCAATAATCGCAGAGTCCAGAATTTTCACACCATGATGTAACTCATAGCGCTCTTTCAAACCACGCAGAATCGCAATCGTATCGGCAACCGAAGGTTCCTCGACGAGTACTTTTTGGAAGCGCCGTTCAAGGGCAGCGTCCTTCTCAATATACTGACGATATTCATCTAACGTTGTCGCGCCGACACAATGCAACTCGCCACGCGCTAGTGCAGGCTTGAGCATATTGCCAGCATCCATCGAACCTTCAGCCTTACCTGCACCAACCATGGTATGAAGTTCATCAATAAACAGAATCACCTGACCTTCTTGTTTCGCCAAATCATTCAATACTGATTTCAGACGTTCCTCAAACTCACCCCGAAACTTTGCCCCCGCAATCAATGCGCCCAAGTCGAGTGAAAGAACTTTTTTATTCTTTAATCCTTCAGGCACTTCACCATTGACGATGCGCTGCGCCAGCCCTTCGACAATCGCAGTTTTACCCACTCCCGGTTCACCGATGAGCACAGGGTTATTTTTGGTACGACGCGCGAGAACTTGAATCGTACGACGAATTTCATCATCACGACCAATCACTGGATCCAGTTTGCCTGCCAAAGCGCGTTCGGTGAGGTCAATGGTGTATTTAGACAAGGCCTCGCGTTGGTCTTCAGCGTTATTACTATTCACTTTGCTGTCTCCTCGAACCTGCTCAATAACGGTACGTAAGCGTTTAGCATCGCTGCCCGCTGCTTCGATAATTTTTTTGGTCTCGCCTTGATCAGCCAACGCAAGCAGCACCCATTCGCTGGCAATGTAATCATCGCCTGCTTTCTGCGCATAGCTATCAGCAAGATTCAAAATTCGCACAGCTTGTGGCGTGAGATTGATATCCCCATTTGGACTGGCGAGTTTCGGCGCATCTTCGATGGCTTTGCTCAGGCGTGTTTGCAGCACTTGTATATTTGCGCCAGCTTGTTGCAATAAGCTCACATTCGCAGGTTCATTTAATAAGCTTGCAAGCACATGGATCGCTTCGATACCAGTATGGTCGTGACCTGCCGCCAATGATTGAGCATTCGATAGTGCTTGTTGTAAACGGTCGGTAAATTTTTCAAAACGCATATCATATCCTCATGATGTGTCGCGTTTCCAAGATTGGAATACGCACTCGATTTGATTTGAGATAGGATATAAATGCGTAGTGCAAGGGCATTTTTCAAGCACTGCGCTATAAAAAAGAAGGGGCTGTACTAGATAAGGTTAAATTTGAGCCCATAAGCGCAGT
>CAYJUB010000065.1:0-9043 GCA_964373145.1 uncultured Moraxellaceae bacterium | reverse complement strand
GAAGGTCGGCAGATTCGTAGGCGCCGTGAATGTGTGGCGTGCAGTGAGCGCTTCACCACGTTTGAATCCTATGATGTGGTGATGCCTCGTGTAATGAAATCAAATGGTCGTTATGAACCATTTGATGAGGCAAAGCTCAAGCGTTCGCTGCAACATGCCTTACAAAAACGCCCAGTGAAATTGGATCAGATTGATACCGTACTATTAGAAATTAGCCAAAAGCTCAGAAGTTTGGGTGAGCGCGAAGTGCCGTCACGCTTAATTGGTGAGGCGGTCATGGAAGCGTTATATACCCTAGATCATGTGGCGTATGTACGCTTTGCTTCCGTTTATCGTGATTTCCAAGATGTAGATGCATTCAAACAAACGATTGATCAAATGAGACATTCTAATGACTGATTCAACGCATCAGTCTACGCAGGACTCCGAAGATCAACGTTGGATGCAACATGCTTTAACGCTGGCTAAGCGCGGCTTATATACCACTCGCCCGAATCCAGCAGTCGGTTGTGTCTTGGTCAAAGAGGGTCAGGTCATCGGTGAAGGATTTCATCCGAAAGCAGGTGAACCGCATGCTGAAGTGTTTGCACTGCGTCAGGCTGGCGATGCGGCGCGTGGAGCTACGGCGTATGTGACGTTAGAGCCGTGTTCACATTTTGGTAGAACGCCGCCGTGTGCCAATGGTTTGATTGCCGCACAAGTGGCTCGTGTCGTTATGGCGACACTTGATGCCAATCCTCAGGTTGCAGGGCAAGGTTTAGCGAAGCTGAAAGCCGCTGGTATTGAAACACGAGTTGGTGTTTGCCAAGTCGAGGCTCAGTCGATCAATGCAGGCTTCTTGCAAACGATGGCTGGCGGTCGTCCTTTTGTCCGTTTAAAAGTGGCGGCCAGTTTAGATGGACGCACGGCAATGTCTTCGGGCGAATCCAAATGGATTACAGGTAGCGAAGCGCGTTTAGATGTGCAACATTTTCGCGCGCTGAGTGGTGCCGTGATTACGGGCATTGGGACTGTGCTTGCCGATGATCCACTCCTGAATGTGCGTAACGTTTCAGATGGCACCGCCATTGAAATGATTCCGCAACCGCTACGTGTGGTGTTAGACCGTAAAGGGCAAATTCCTGCCAATGCTCAGCTTTTTAATGATCCACAGTCAGTGCTTTTGGTGAGTGAAAGTTCTGGCGACCTATTTAGTCATGTGAATGCTGATGTTGAAAAGTGGCAATGTGCCACACTCGCATCATTACTCGATGATTTAAAAACTAAGAAGCAAATTCATGATGTATTGATTGAAGCCGGGGCAACCTTGTCTGGTGCATTTATTGCCGCTGAATTGGTGGATGAATTGATTGTTTATCTTGCGCCAACATTGCTTGGTTCGCTGGCGCGTCCGATGTTTGACTTGCCGTTTTTACATATGAATGAACAAATACGCTGGCAAACGGTGAGTGTCACGCCAGTAGGAGATGATATTCGCTGGATATTGCGTCCAGTTAGAGTTTGAAAAAACTATAGGGGGGTTACCCTTGTGGTCACCAGTTTTTGATGTTGTTCAAGAACCCGAAAAGGGCGATCACAAGGGTCGCCCTTACATGAAGCATTTTTAGCATTCTATCGGCTGTGATTAGTAATAAAGACCTGTAATCACAGAGGCGATAATCCCTGTGGCAATTGCAGTCAGCACGACATCATTGTTCACACGGACGTATTGATAGCCACGTGGTGGTGCATTTAAATGGTACTGAAGGTAGTCAACATGGTATTGACTGGCACGATAGGCTCGCGGTAAACGGTCGCCGCCATGCCAAGTGCGCACTTGATAGCCATGTGGGCGAACATATCGGGTGGGTGCGTGGTAACGATGACCATTCCAGCCGTAATGATTGCCACGGTTATTACTGTAATGCTTTACGTTATCATGACGATTTCCGTTGTCGTAGCGGTTGTTGTGATCATGGCGGTTATTGTCACGATTGTTGTCATGACGATTGTTATGATCATTGCCTCGGTTGTCGCCGCGGTGATCTGTTTGCTGACTCTGGTTATTTTGTCCACGCCACCCTTGATCTGCTTGCGCAGTCGAGATTCCTGTAATAGACAGAACAAGTGCACTTACAATCATGAAGTTTTTCATGAGGAACTCCTAGGGTTAAAACCGTTTTAAAAAATAGTATTCAAAATGTATTTCTGCATTTATTTCCGTATATCGCTTGTCATGGTTTTAGCATTGAGAAGAGATTTAGCGCTGTCATTCAGTTAATATATATAGAATGAGATGCAGCACACGGTCATATCTGGCTTGTGTTCAGTATTGGCTTAAAAGCTGTTTGAAAGATGGAAGTTATGTTCATTGTTCGTGTCGCTCATGTGTATTTAGGTATATCCGTACGTGGTTACGTAACCATGAGCTTAAAGATCAGTCATTTAGGCTTTGTTTTACTTGCTTAGCTATTTAGGCCTAAAAATCTGAGCTCGCTATTTAGGATTATTATGTTTACTGGAATTATTGAGTCTGTTGGATTAGTTCGCGCGATTACTCCGCAAGGCGGCGATGTGCGTGTGACGATTCAAACGACAAACAGTCAAAGCAAAAGTACAGCATTATCTATGGATGATGTGCATTTAGGGGATTCGATCGCCACCAATGGCATTTGCTTGACTGTGGTTGAGATGGGTGCAGATTATTATGTGGCCGATGTGTCGGGTGAGACCTTGCGTCGGACGACTTTGGGTCAATGGAAAGCAGGCACACGGGTTAATTTAGAAAAAGCATTATTGCCGACCACGCGTTTAGGTGGGCATATTGTCAGCGGTCATGTGGATGGTTTGGGCGAAATCATTGTCCAGCGACAGGATGCGCGTTCGTTATATTTTGAAGTGCGCGCGCCGCGTGAGTTAGCTCGCTATTTATCTGAAAAAGGTTCGGTCACGGTTGATGGCATAAGTCTGACCATTAATCAGCTCAGTGGGGCGACTTTGAGCCTGAATCTCGTTCCGCATACCGCCAATCACACCACGATTAATGATTGGAAAGTCGGCAGTTTGGTTAATCTAGAAGTCGATGTTTTGGCACGTTATTTAGAGCGTCTGATGCTTGGGGATCGTGCTGCGGATACCGTTGGTAATGGCGGTCTATCAGAAGGCGGTGTGACGATGTCTTTGTTGCAAGATAGTGGTTTTCTGAATCGCCGCTGATCCATAAGCAATATTGTTTTTATGAACCAAATAAGGAGTACGACATGTTAATACAGCGCGGTGGCTTAAAAGTGGTTGCTGGATTAGGCAAGACCGGTGTATCTGTTGTGCACTATTTGGTGAAGCAAGGTTATAAAGTCGCGGTGACGGATACCCGACTTGATCCACCGGGTTTGGTCGATTTGCCTGATGGGGTTGCCTGTCATTTGGGTGGCTTAGATCAAGCACTGTTGTGTCAGGCTGAAGAAATTATTTTGAGTCCCGGTTTGGCTCTGTCTGAGCCTGCAATTCAAGCCGCAGTTGAAAAAGGCGTTTCAGTGATTGGTGATATTCAACTATTGCGCCGAGCGACTGCTGTGCCGATTGTTGCGATTACTGGTTCTAATGCAAAAAGTACGGTCACGACGCTGGTCGGTGAGATGGCAGCCAATGCAGGGTTACGTGTTGCAGTTGGCGGTAATCTCGGTACGCCTTCACTTGAGCTGTTAAATAATGATCCAGAGCTAATCGTATTGGAGTTATCGAGTTTTCAGTTGGAAACGACCTCGAATCTTGCCGCATCGGTCGCAGTGGTCCTGAATATCAGCGAAGATCATATGGATCGCTATGACGATATGCTGGGTTATCACACCGCGAAACATCGTATCTTCCAACAATGCCAAAGCTATGTGGTCAATCGCGATGATAACTTAACGCGGCCACTGATTTCAGATAACACGCCAATGCGAAGCTTTGGTTTAAATGCGCCAGATATGAATGACTTCGGTATCTTGCGTGATCTGGATGGCACGGTTTGGTTGGCGAAAGGCCGTAACCGTTTGCTGGCGACGCGTGAGATGAAAATTCAAGGCAGTCACAATGCCGCCAATGCTTTAGCGGCGTTGGCCCTAGGCGAGGCTGTGGGTTTGCCGATGGATGCGATGTTGCAGACTTTGCGTGAGTTTGCAGGATTGGCTCATCGCTGCCAATTTGTTGCAGAGCAAGACGGTATTCGTTTTTATAATGATTCTAAAGGCACAAACGTGGGTGCAACGTTGGCTGCGATCGAAGGCTTAGGCGCGGCACTGACTTCTACAGTGGCAAGTAAAGCCAGCGGAAAGCTCGCGGTGATTTTGGGTGGTGTCGGTAAAGGTCAAGACTTTAAACCTTTGGCATTGCCTTTAGGCAAGTTTGCTCGAGTGGTGGTGTTGATTGGCGAAGATGCACCGATTATTGAAGCGGCATTAAAAAATACTTTAGCAGAGCATCATGTGCCGCAGGTCTATGCAGAAACCTTGGAAGATGCCTTACGTTTAAGTCGTGATGCATGCCAATCAGGGGATGCGGTGCTGTTGTCACCAGCATGTGCCAGTTTTGATATGTTCTTAAATTATGAAGATCGTGGCACGCAGTTTGAACAACTGGTGTTGGTGAAATAGGGTTTATCAAATTAAGCTGATATCAAGTCAACTTTTTAATCAGTGATGACGTTGTGCAGGGTGAGATAGGGAAGGTAAATGGTTTCTAAAGTAGTCAAAGACGTTCAATCACGATTAAGTACTTTTTGGAAAGGTCTCATTTCGATGCCTGCACTAGTGGACGAGCTCACTGCTCGCCGTGTGCTGATGTTTAGTGTGATTACACTGGTTTGTGTCGGTACAACCATGATTGGCTCGGCGTCGATTCCCTATGGTGATCATAAGTTTGATGACCCTTTTTACTTTATAGATCGGCAGTTGATTTATTTATTTTTGGGTGTGCTTACGGTCTTTTTTTCAATGAAAGTGCCGTTGAAACTTTGGTTTGGTCAGACCTTTTTGCTTTGGGCGATCGTGCTGGTTTTACTCATCGTTGTATTGATTCCGGGTATTGGCGCGAACGTAAATGGTTCAAAGCGCTGGATTAGGCTTATTGGCTTTACATTCCAGCCTTCTGAGTTGGCGAAATTTGTAATGGTGTTGTTTACCGCAGATTATGTTGTACGCCGACAGGATGAAATTCGCTTTAGTTGGACTGGTTTTACTAGACTGTTAATCCCGATGTCTACGGTATTGTTTTTGCTGCTGCTTGAGCCTGATTTGGGGGCAAGCGTTGTGGTCGTTGCCAGTATGATGACGGTGTTCTTCCTTGCTGGCGCACCATTGCGACAGTTTGGGGTCATGTTTGTCGCTGCGTTGCTTGCACTGGCTGCTGCGATTATTTTTGAGCCTTATCGATTACGGCGGATGACTTCGTTTGCTAATCCTTGGGATGATGAGTTGGGTGCGGATTATCAGCTTAAACAGAGTTTGATTGCATTCGGTCGTGGCGAAATTTCTGGGACTGGTTTGGGGCATAGTGTACAGAAATTGTCCTATTTACCCGAAGCGCATACTGACTTTTTGCTGGCGGTAATTGGTGAGGAGCTAGGCTTTATTGGCATCGCGTGTTTGTTCACGTTGCTCATTGTTATGGTCGTTTCGTGTATGCGGATTGGACATCGTGCATTGGTAAATCAATATGACTCGGCAGGTTATCTTGCGTATGGGATTGCGACGATTTTCTTGTTGCAGATTTTGGTGAATGGCGGCATGAACATGGGGTTACTGCCGACTAAAGGCCTGACTTTGCCATTTATTAGTTATGGCGGTACATCACTGATCATGTCGCTGATGATGGTGGGTGTGTTACTGAGGATTGATCAAGAAACGCATAAGCCGAAACCGCGTAGTGCGCGTGATGCGTATTTGAGTGGCTGATTGAGTTCGGTCATTGGTATGAATAATGAATAAGCCCATTGAGCAATTTGTTTGATGGGCTTTTTTATGATGAGTTGTGTTGTGTGCAAACAACGTTCACTGAGCTTGTGATCGTTGCCATCTCAGACTATTGTGGTTTGCGCCGCACACTTCGATACTTCGACAAGCTCAGTAACCGCAGGCTCAGTGAGCTCTTAAGATTGAATGTAGCTTCTTTAGATTAAAGAAAAACACCTGAAAGTTCGCTATGTTTTGGAACTTTCGACAAATCCCAAAGTTCAATAGCACTTTGTAAAAAATCCTCTGGCGTATCTGCTTCCACCCAAACCTGCCCAAGTGCCATAAATGCTTTTTGCAGCGTCGCAACGATCTCCGTTTGCTCTAATGGCATCGCGAGGTTTTGTTTCGAGAGTTTTTGCCCCTGTGCGTTCATTGCCAAGGGAATGTGACAGTAAGTGGGTTCAACCGATGATAGGTGGGGTAGTTGGAGTTCGTTTAAGGATTTGCGTAACCAGATTTGGCGAACGGTGTTATCCAGTAAATCTGCACCGCGCACAATCTCTGTTATACCTTGACGCATATCATCCACGACCACAGCCAATTGATAACTAATAATCCCATCACGCCGCCGTAACACAAAATCTCCCGTTGTTTGCCTCAAATTTTCACACACTTGTCCTTGAATTCGATCAACGAAGCAGATGATTTCATCAGATGTCTTTAAACGAATGGCGTTGCCTTCAAAGGGTAACCCTTTGTCGCGGCAAGTATTTGGATAAGTGATCAGTCCAGCTAATTGCTTGCGACTGCACGAGCAAGCGTAAACGAGGTTTTGAGTTTTTAGTGCATCAATGATGAAGTTGTATTCTTCGATACGATCTTGCTGTCGCTCTATGGGCGTATCGGCTTGAAAACCATAAGCAGTGAGTGTGGACAGAATACAGTCTTCAGCACCGATTTGATTGCGAGGAATGTCGGTATCTTCGATTCTGACCAGCCAATGACCGTTTTGAGTACGTGCTTCACACCAGCTGGCAAGTGCGGTGACTAAAGAGCCAAAATGCAACGGGCCGGTTGGCGATGGCGCAAACCGACCCGTATAGGTGATGTCATGAGGCAAGATCAGCGCTCAGGAGTTCGTAAAGCTTAGCCGTTGTTCTGCTTTTCTTTGATTTCAGCCAAAGTTTTGCAATCGATACATTGAGTTGCTGTTGGGCGAGCCTCAAGACGACGTAAACCAATTTCGATACCACACGTATCGCAATAGCCATAATCTTCGTCATCAATGTTTTTGATGGATTTTTCGATCTTACGAATGAGCTTGCGTTCACGGTCACGGGTACGCAATTCAATTGCAAACTCTTCTTCTTGAGTTGCACGATCATTGACGTCTGCCATGACGTTTGATTCGTCTTGCATGTGCGTCATCGTTCGATCGACTTCTTGCATGAGTTCCGCACGCCATGCGTTGAGGATCAGTCGGAAGTGGTTCAATTGACCTTCAGACATGTACTCTTCACCAGTTGCGAGAACATAGGGTTCTACGCCATATAAACTGGCAGCTGTACCACCGATAGATGAACCAGCTTTAGTTTTTGGTTTTGCGGCGCTTTTGCGTGGAGTCTTGATGGAGTCGGTCATATTTTGGTTACCGTTGCTGGTGTTGCTTCAAGGACGGCGTATATTTCACCGTCTCGAAGTGCGATGTCAGAATGTTTTTCAGCGCGTCTTTTATCATGATTTTTGGTACTAAGCAAGATTTTGCGTAAAATCATTTCTATCTTCTATATTGCGCTTGTTGAGTTGGGTTTTTTGATCGCGACTAGAATGTATGAAGTCATGGAATTAGTAACCCAGTGAGTCGAAATCTACCCCTTCGGGGATCTTTGCAATACGGGAAATATTGCTGTCGATTCGACCATCTGCATACAAATCAAACCAGCGATAGCCAGGTGGTAAATGATCCACTGCAAATGTTTCACTTTGAGGTTTAAATTGAATACAGGTTGACGGACATGACCAAATTTGTACATGACCGCGTTTTGCTTCAAAGACCTGATGAACATGACCGTGAATCACCGCTTTCACTTGGGGTGCGTGATCGATAATAGCCCAGAAAGCATCGGCATTCGATAGCCCGCATTGATCAAGCCATTCTGATTGAATTTTAAGTGGGTTATGGTGCATTGCAACGATAATGTATCGATTTGGATAGGCATTTAATTGATGAGTGATCCAAGCCAGTTCGCCCGTCGAAAAGTGCCCGCCAATTTCATGATCATTGCTGGAGTTCAGCATAATGACGAGCCAATTTTGACCTAACTCGATGATGTTTGCATTGGCTTGTTGATCTGGTGCTTCACACAGCAATTGATTTAAATCATGATTCCCTTGTAGCCATACGCAAGGCCGCTCAAACGCTGTCATGTTTTCGAGAAATCGAGTATATGTTGCTGCTGAGGGGGTTTGTGCAATATCACCGGTTGCAATAAAAACAGCAACGAGATCTTTATTGTCTTGATCTACAAGGATTTCGAGATGTTGTTCTTGTTTAATTAACGCAAGCACCGACAGAAAGCTTTCCTCGGTATTCATGCCGAGAAACTGTGCTTTTGGATTGGCAAATAAATGAGTATCTGATATTTGCACGATACGAATTGGTTTTGTCTGATCGGTTGTGGCGATGGACAACACGTTAGTCAGCAAGTGTTAGCTCCCATCAATTATTTTTATCGTTCATTATAAATGTGGAATGAAATTAAATATGACACAACCATATTTATGCCCTGATATTAACTTCTAAAAATACCACAACTACCAGCAAATGGCACGTTATTCAACCACATTATAAATGTTGCACTAATATAGATCGCTTGCTGCATTAAATTGGTGCATTTTGTCTAATTTTTACTGCGTGCGCTTTTATTGAGCATTCTTTGATAAGGAATTTATAGGTTCACTGCAAAAATTGACAACATCACGATGCGCTAATGTATTCAAATACAGGAGTCTTGTGAACTTGGCATGACAATTGTATTAGTTATTACGACGACAAAAGATGTCTCACACCTTTAACGATGGTTTTAATTAAAGGATTAGTGATTTCCATAGTGATGTGAATTGATGTTCTT
>CAYJUB010000064.1:0-9140 GCA_964373145.1 uncultured Moraxellaceae bacterium | reverse complement strand
TTCACGCAAACTCTGAATATCAGGCAACCATGCCCATGGGCTGTGAGTCCCTTTCATAATGAGGTTTGAGGAGGACTGTTCATCGTCAAAGACAGGTTCAGGCGGCTCGGGTGCATAGGTGCAAGATGCAAATGCACGATTCAATTCAGCGATAAAACCCGATTTCGCCAACCCTTCCATAATTGCAATTTCTGGTGATACTTGACCGCGTTGTGCCATTTTTTCTTTGACACTGGCAAAAGTCGGATGACGGTCGGTCAGTTTGTAATAGCGGACTAACTCTTGCAGAAATGCAAGTACTGCACCATGTAAATGAAACACTGCCGCTTCACGCGACGCCTGTGCAATTTGTGGATTCTCAGCTTTCACCGCTTGCAGTGTAGAAAGACGTGCGAAATACAATTTCTGATTGGTGCGATCAGCATGATAGCGAGCGACGCGAGACATAAGCATTTTCCCGAAAAAAAGAGCAGATCAAAAGCAAATCCTCCCTCGCGCAGTACTACCGCGCGCTCCTTTTTCTAAGGAGGGAACTACTTTGGCTACGCCAAAATAGAAAAGCTCCTCCCTTTGCAAAGGGAGGCTGGGAGGGATTTTGCTTTTGACTTATCATTAAACAATTTAATGATAAGTCAAAACAACAAAAACGAATCTATAAAAACAATGTACCGCCTCCCAATACATGGTGGCGGTACATTAAAAATCAAAGGTCAAATCAAGCCACATTGACCAAAGCATGATTATGCGTCAACCCACTTCCCATCCGTGTAGACCATTGACCATTTGGTTGGCTTGCCATCGCTTTCAGATGCAACGTATTGACTGGCCGTCTTACGGCTAAACTTAAGCAGCGCTGGATTGCCATCTGGATCAGTATCTGGCGCACTCAACAAATACAAATGCTTCGGATCAAGTTTATCTTTTACCGAACGTAATTCTGCTATCGTTGGTGCGCGCGTTTCACGAATTTTCGGGAACTTACTTGCCGCAAGGAACATTCCAGCAGCGCCATCACGCAAAATAAAGAAGTCATCGTGCTTGGTCGAACGCAGTTCTGGCATTGGAATCGCATCGGCACGCGGTGGTGCGGGTTGTCCATTTTTCAGTACTTTACGAGTATTTGTACAACTGCCACAAGCAAAATAAGGACCGAAACGACCTGTCTTCAACTGCATTTGACCGTCTTCGCACTTGTCGCAAGGAATCGTCGGGCCATCATAGCCTTTGATTTTAAACGAGCCCTCTTCAACAATATGACCAGAACAATCAGGATTATTACCACAGACATGTAACTTGCGACCACCGTCAATGATATAACTGTCCATCGCAGTCTCACAGATCGGACAGCGTTTTTTCGCCATCAAATCTGCGGTTTCTGCTGCGCTGCCTTCATCGCCGTCATTGCTGGTATCTTCGGTCAATGCGGCAAATGACTCCGCAGCCGCCAAATTAATCGTGCCTTTGCAACGTTCTTTCGGTGGCAAGTTATAACCTGAACAACCTAAGAATACGCCGGTCGAGCCCGTGCGAATTTGCATTGGGCGCGCGCATGTTGGGCACGAGACTTCACTCACTTCAACGGGTAAATTACGACGCATCCCTTGATCAGGGTCTTGTGATTGAGCGCGGACGAGCTTCTGTTTGAAATCGCCATAGAACTCATTGAGCACATTTTTCCAATCACGTTCGCCGTCAGCCACTTTATCAAGTTGACCTTCGAGTTCAGCGGTAAACTTATAATCCATCAGATTGGAGAAGTTTTCGCTCAAACGATCCGTAACGATGTCACCCATTTTTTCTGCGTACAAACGACGGTTATCGAGTTTTACATAACCACGATCTTGCACGGTGGAAATAATCGCAGCATACGTAGATGGACGACCAATGCCTCGTTTTTCTAATTCTTTTACCAAACTCGCTTCAGTGAAACGTGCTGGCGGCTTGGTGAAATGCTGACTTGGATCAACCTTAACCAATTCAAGCACATCGCCCGCTTTAACGGTTGGCAACAACAAATCATCATCTTGCTTGCTTGGCGCCATGACTTTGGTGAAGCCATCAAACACCATCGTACGCCCACGCGCACGCAATTCGACATCGGCAGCTTTCACCGTGATGTTCGATGATAAATACTCTGCTGGCGGCATTTGGCTCGCCGTAAATTGACGCCAAATCAGCTCATATAACCGCTGCGCATCACGCTCAACTGTGGTCAGTTGATCACCAGACAAGGCGATATTCGATGGACGAATCGCTTCGTGCGCCTCTTGAGCGCCTGCTTTACTGCCATAGAAATTCGGTTTAGCAGGTACATACTTCGCGCCGAACTTGTCTTCGATATGTCCACGCACCATTGCCAAGGCATCATTACTAATGAATGTCGAATCGGTACGCATATAGGTGATATGCCCCGCCTCGTACAAACGCTGCGCCAGAATCATGGTTTTCTTGACCGAGAAACCTAGGCGCGTGCTTGCTGCTTGTTGCAATGTCGAGGTGATATACGGTGCAGTCGGATTAACTTTCGTTGGCTTATCTTCACGAGCGAGGACAGTGAAAACTGCAGGTGTAATTTTGGCAACAACCGCATCTGTTTCTGCTTTGTTTTTTAACTTAAGCGTTGCGCCAGCTTGCTTGGTTGCTTCCAAACGAATTGGTACTTTGCCTTTTTGCGTGTACAAGGTATCGGCGAAAACTTCCCAATATTCTTCAGGGATAAACGCACGAATTTCACGCTCGCGCTCAACAACCAATTTCACCGCAACGGATTGCACACGACCTGCGGATAAACCACGGGCGATTTTTTCCCACAGCAGTGGTGACACCATGTAGCCAACGACGCGATCGAGGAATCGACGCGCTTGTTGAGCATTGACTTTATCTAAGTCCAATCGACCGGGCACTTTAAACGCCGCTTGAATGGCATTCTGCGTAATTTCGTTAAAAACCACACGCTTATACTTTTCTGGACTACCGCCAATCACCTGCTGCAAATGCCAAGCAATCGCTTCCCCTTCTCTGTCCAAGTCGGTTGCGAGATAGATTTCGTCAACTTGCGAAGCGAGTTTTTTCAGTTCACTGACGACATTTTCTTTGCCGGGCAACACTTCGTAGTGCGCAGCCCAATCATGTTCAGGATCAACACCCATCCGGTTGACCAGTGCGGCGCGAGATTTGATTTCTTTTTCAGCGGCTTTTTGTTCATCGGTCAGTTTTGCTTTGGCTTTTGCATCGACTTTCACCGCAGGCGTTTTCACCCCGCCACCGCTGACTGGCAAATCGCGCACATGACCAATACTCGACTTAACGATATAGTCACTGCCGAGATATTTATTAATCGTCTTTGCTTTTGCTGGTGATTCGACGATCACCAGTGCACGTGGTTTCTTACCTTTTTTACCTGACATATCAATGACATTATCATCTTCCACGTCTGTCGCTTTGCTCGATTTCGGAGCGCTTTTGGCTGTACCCGTCTTTGAAGTTGTGGTACGCCGCCCCGCTTTAATCGTATTCGTCGTGGTCGAGCGTGGACGGGTTGCCATTCTTGAAGGCTCCAAATAAAAATTTAAATTCGTAAAAATATCGTCATTAGCAAGGGTAAATAAAAACCATCGCTAAAATTACTTTAACTGTTCAGCAAAATCGAACAACACAGATTTCATGACTTCCAGTTGATCGCCATGCAAATCAACTGCTTCATCCCAATAAAACCCAGCACTATTCGATTGAATCTCTAGAGCTTGAATGCCTTTCAACCGTGTATCAAGGACAACATCCTGCAATACAGATGCGCCGTTCTCAACCTTTAATCGTCCATCCACGACACGCGCTTGCATGAGGGGATGCATGGATTGCGGCAACACCACACTATAATACGCCACCATGCCACCGGGTTTACCCGAGTTGGTTTTGTGCTTGATCCATTCAGGCGCAGCCATTAAGCGCGGTAAAAAACCCAGCTTCCTCGCACGATCACGCATTTCGCCCAGTGCTTTCTCACGAGGGCTGATGCGCACACTCATGAATGAACCGAACATAAACACAGCCACTAAAACAATAATCCAAAAACCAGTATTCGACATGATTGGGCTTCTTTCATTGTGCGGTAAATTGAACAATCATCTTTGACATCATGATGAACAGTTCAAACTTCACCGATTTACATTGTCACGATTCAACCCAAACTTCTTGACCGACGGTCAGAATTGGCTGGCCAAAATGCTCAAAATCTGGTGCATTTTTTACATGCTCTTTTTTAGTGTGCAGTAAACCAGAGTTTTCAGCAAGACTTTGTGTATGACTTCTCACGTCACTTGTCAATCCGCTGTCTGTAACCTCATGATCAGCCGAATGGATCACTTGGCGTAATACGGCATTCTGACCAAGATAAACCTTACCATCATCCTTACGGCGTACTCTTGCTAAAAACTTAAGAAAACCATCCGTTTGCACTTGAGTATCAGGATCCAAACTGGGAATCACACAGCGCGAACAGGGTTTCACCAAATCAAAAACTGCATTTGCAATTCTAATACTGCGCCAATCGTCCTCCGCAAACGGTTCACACGTACCACCGACAATCAGATTTGGGCGGAAACGACGTAAATCAATCGGCGCGCCCCATTGTTGGGCCAATTCGTCCAGCGAACTTTGGCTAATGACCAATAAAGGAAAACCATCAGAAAACGCCGTACGGTGACCTTCTCCAGCATAACGTTCATCCACCACACGAATTGCGTTTTCAGGGCAATAGACCAAGCGAACGCATTGCCCTAATGCTGATGATAACCACAAATCAATTTCCGCCTGCACACCAAAACAATCCGCCACCGTATCGCCCCAAACGATGGCTGAAATCAAATGATTCGGATTCGCTTGGGCAATAAACGTCTGTCCATACAAACTAATCGTGAGTTGTTGTCCATTCGCCACAACATGAATTGTTCCGATAGCTGGACAAGTCCGCTGACTGAGAAAATTCCCCGCCTCATCAATCAACACCCAACGTCGATCTTGCTCTAACCCCAAGGGATTCATTTGCGCTTGTGGCAAAGCAATACCCTGCGCTGATTTCAGCGGATAATGGTGTAGCGACGCGATATGTAATGACTGAGACATGCTGATATTCAAGGTCGTTTCAATGTGGGAGGCGGTTAATTCTAGGGAAACTCTATGCTTAAAGTACAGAGACGCGGGTAAAATACGTGTTATTTTGAATCTTATCGATGTAAGCTTTTGATTTTAATCACACAAAATTAAGTTATCCAAAACCCATCCCCATGCTTATCCACAGCTTTTGGGGATAAGTGCTTGGGAAATAACGATAATAAAGTGTACTCGTCGTCATAAACTCATTTGCACTTTTTTTCAAAATCAGTATGCTTAGCCACACAAACATAAGCCAATGGCAAACATCCAATACAATAACGTTTTAATGGAAGGCAAATTAGAAATGGAAATCAGAAAAGCAAAAAAAAATGATTCAGGAAAAATCGCAGAACTGATCTATAGCGCGGGGCCTGAACTCTATGATTTTATTTATTTAACCAAAAAAACAAACCCACTAAACTATATTCGTTTTGAGTTTGAATCTGGCAGAGGATTGTGTGGTTATAAAAATGTCACGGTCTTTGTCAAAGATGGCGTGGTCGTCGGAACTGGTTGTTTTTATAGCGGAAAAGAATACAGAAAACTGCTGGCGGGCACACTGATGAACATGGTTGCGTTTTTTGGTCCAATCCAAGTTTTACCAGCATTGCATAGATCAAATCATGCGAGTAGTGTCATGAAAGAGCCTCGTCACAACGAGTTGTATTTGGCTAATTTTGGTGTGAGTCCTCATCATAGAGGCACGGGTATTGGTAGTCGTATGGTTCAGGCGCAAATTGAAGCGGCTAAAGAAAACGGCTATCGCATTTTTTCATTAGATGTGGCAGATACGAATCCAAAAGCTGAGGCGCTCTACGCTCGACTGGGTCTTGAGATTGTCGATTTTAAGAAATTTTCAGGTCGCAGGAAAGGAATCAGCGTTCCAGATACCAAGAAAATGGAGCTTGTTCTTTCTTAAAAGAATAAGACAAATAATATCCATAGGATGCGCAATACACACTCTATGGTTTTTACTTTTCAAAATATATAAGAACATTGATATTTTATATAAGTACATATATAGTGAGTTTTCATGAAAAGCCTTAGATTTGTAGGCTCTAGCTTAGACGATCTTCGTGATTTTCCCGCGGAAGCTAGACGAGAGGTCGGTTTTGAGTTAGATGCAATTCAAAGAGGTCATGAACCATCTGATTGGAAACCCATGAAAGATATTGGTTCAGGCGTTCGAGAAATCAGGATTCATGTTTTAGGCGAGTGGCGCATTATTTATGTGGCAAATTTACTGATGCCATCTACGTACTTCACTCTTTTCAAAAGAAAACTCAAAAAACGCGGCAAGAAGATATTGAACTGGCACGTAACCGCTACCGCCAAATTGAAGGTCAATCATGAAAGAACAAATTATAGAATCTAGCGACAATGTATTTGCTGATCTCGGCTTTGATTCAGCCGAGGCATCAATCCTGCAAATGCGCTCAAAACTGATGAATGATCTGCGTAGTTATATTGAATCCAATAAACTGACCCAAGTCGAAGCAGCAGAAAGACTGGGCATCGCTCAATCTCGCGTTTCCGATCTTATCCGAGGGAAATGGGAAAAGTTTAGTCTAGAAATGTTGATTACACTGGAAGCGCGAGTGGGTCGAAAGGTCAGTTTAGAGCTTGTGGCATAAGCTCCATAATTCGAAAGAAAAAAGCCTACGCAAGTTTGTGCTTTCTTAAAAGTTATTCATATGGCTAAATTTTAACGTTTAAAACACAAATAATTGATTTTAATAACTTAAAATTTAGTTATCCAAACGCCTTCAACATGCTTACCCCCAGTGTTTGGGAATTAAGACTATTTAGAATTGAAGGTTGGGTTGATTAAAAAAGCAGATGCTTTGAATAATACAATCGACTAAATTATCGGTTGTTATAATCCAATGTTATTGTTGGGCTTTCGAGCCCAATCTACGTGGGCTTATGTATTTCCATTTGATGTTAAATATAGAAGGTTGATATCTTGCTTGGATTGATTGAATTTTATATTTTCATGTTCGCTGTGGTGGCGTTAATCATCTGGTTGTCCCTTATGGTTGACAATTCCGAGGAAGTTGCCGAAAAAAAAGAAGTGGCGGATAAGTTGTTATCTTTGAATAAATCAATTCCAGAGCAGCTATCTTTGGGCTGTTTGACTTTTACGTATGATGGTTTGCAGGGAACACCGCAGAATATGCGTTATTTCTCTTTTAAGAAGACTTCTATGGTTCCAGTTAAAGTGCTATGGAAAGATATTTCTAGAATCGAGTTTAGCGGCTGCGAGGAGCTTATTATCTTGCATGTTATTTTCGCTCAGTGTGAGACTAAGAAGAAAAACGAGATTTGTTATTCTTTTGATGGGACATACGTAAACTTTACCGATTTGGTTGCCATCCTTAGAAAATATAGTTCAAAGTTAAGCGGTAAATCAGTTCCATTGAATTTTTTTTAATAGATCCGTAGGGTGCGCACAGCGCACCAATTTCAACACCATCATAGTTTGGTGCGCAATGCGCACCCTATATGTGATTAGGCTTTAGCATCACTCAATAATGCGGCGGCACTTCATTCACCGCATCAAATGCTTCAATCCCCTCGCCTTTGCCATTCGATTCAACGCGGCTATACAACACCTTAAATTGACTCTGTAAATCCATCAATTGTTGCGCCTGTTGCGACACCGTCGTGTTCAAAGAATCCAATAAATCATCCAAAAACGCCACGCGAATCTCTAATTCATCAATGCGCGCGACCAGTCGTTCATCTAAAGGTGCATCATCGAACTGGTGTTTGTCACAATCTTCGTTCATCATACCGCCCTTCATAAATAGTCTTTTGCATTGACCTGCCATTTTGCAGGTTACGCTCGTAAAAATCACATACGGAAAAATAGTTTCATGGCATTGCTCACCCTACGCGACATTCAACTGGCTTTTGGCGGCCCTGCGGTACTTGACGGTGCAAGCCTCTCCATTGAACGTGGCGAACGCGTCTGTATCATTGGACGCAACGGCGAAGGCAAGTCTACACTGCTCAAACTCGCCAGTGGTGAACTCCTGCCCGACAAAGGTGAAATTGCCAAACAAGGCGGTCTACGCATCTCCATGTTAGAACAAGACGTGCCGATGACCACAGGTAAAGTCGCAGACATCGTCGCAGGCGGCGCTGGACCAATCGCCCAAGTGCTCATCGACTATCATCATGAAAGCGAAGCTTGTTCGCTCGGTGATATGGACGCGTGCGAACGCATGAGCGACCTGCAAAGCGCGCTCGATGACGGCGATGGCTGGGCATTAGAACGCCAAGTTGAGACCATTCTGGGCAAAATGCATTTAGATGGCAATGCTGATCTTTCCGATTTATCAGGTGGTCGTAAACGTCGCGTACTGCTCGCACGTGCTTTATTGACCCAACCAGAACTCCTGCTCCTCGACGAACCGACCAACCATTTGGATGTTGAAAGTATCGAATGGCTTGAACAATTCCTTTTAGATTGGTCAAACCTAACCCTTATGTTTATTAGCCATGATCGCGCATTTGTCGATCGCGTGGCGACGCGTATTGTCGAGTTAGATCGCGGTGTCTTGCGCGGTTATGAAGGCAACTATGCACGCTATTTAGAAATCAAAGCACAACAGCTTGAAGCAGAAGAAAAACAAGCAGCAAACTTTGATAAAAAATTGGCCGAAGAAGAAGTGTGGATTCGCCAAGGCATCAAAGCCCGTCGTGTCCGTAATGAAGGCCGTGTCCGTGCGCTGGAAGCACTGCGTGAAGAACATAAAGCACGTCGTAACAAACAAGGCAGCGTCAATCTGACCGTTCAAGATGCGAACCGTTCAGGTAAGCTCGTATTTGATATTGAAAATATTAATGTCGGTTATGATGATCGCACGCTGGTTGAAAACTTCTCAGCAATGGTCATGCGCGGTGACAAGATTGGCTTAATCGGTGATAACGGTGTCGGTAAAACCACATTGATTCGCGCATTGCTTGGTGAAATTGAACTG
>CAYJUB010000063.1:7002-9314 GCA_964373145.1 uncultured Moraxellaceae bacterium | reverse complement strand
CCTTTGCGGCAGACAGCTATCACACGCGGATTGAAACCATTCGCCACAGTGCAGGCACGGCCCAGCAACAAGCCTTACAAGCACTCACCCAAGAAGGTGAAGCTCTCGCACTAAAACTAGTATCGCGCAACGAAGAACATCGTTTTGTCCCTGTGAAGCCACAACCCGCAGAAGATCCAAGTGTCACATCAAACATTCTTGCCAGCAAAGAACTGGATGAAAATGAACTCGCGGCAATGGCACCCGCAGAACGCGCGAAGATCAACCAAAACGTCCGTCAAATGGACAAAAAATTGCATCGCCTCGGCGCACGTTTGGGACGCATAGAAGAACAAACGCGTAACCAAGTGGCGAGTTTAAATGCGCAATTGGCGGGTGATGTGATCTTGCCGCGCGTCTTACAAGTTGCACAACGCTTTGAACATATTAATGGTCTGGCTGAATACCTGAAGAATTACACTGCGGATATTATTGAGCACGTCGAACTGATTTTAGGCCAAGAAGAAGATGACTTCTTGCCCGGGATTTTTGATCGCGTACCGCCGCGTTATCAAGTCAATGTTGTTGTCACCCACAAACCAAACTCTGGCGCGCCAGTGGTCTTTGAAGATTTGCCAACGCATTACAACTTGCTCGGGCATGTCGAACAACTGACCCAAATGGGGACGATTACCACTGACTTTACGCTCATTCGCTCAGGGGCTTTGCACCGTGCAAATGGTGGCTTCCTCATGCTCGAAGCAGATCAATTGCTTGAGCAGCCGTATGCGTGGCAAGGGCTGAAACGTGCCTTGCGTTCGGGTCAATTGAAACTGTCATCACTCGAACACATGCTGACGTTGACAGGAAGTATTTCGCTTGAGCCAGATTCACTGCCATTATCAGTCAAAGTCATTTTGCTCGGCGAACCTTATATTTATTATGAATTGCTTGAATTTGAACCTGAGCTGAATGCGCTGTTTAAAATCCGAGCCGACTTTACCAATACTCTAAATCGCACACCCGAAAACGAAGAAGCTTACGTTCGCCTCATCGCTGACTATGTGAATAAAGACAAGTTACTGCCGTTTGATCGTTCCGCGCTCGCTGCATTGCTGACTGACTCAAGTCGCCAAGCGGAAGATCAATCGTCATTATCACTCCACGCCGCAACGCTCGGCGATTTACTCCGCGAAGCCAGCACGCTTGCTTTGCAACAAAATGATCGTCAAGTGACTGCAAAACACATCGACGCAACATTAGCGGCGCGCTTGTACCGTTTGGGTCATTTACGTGAGTTGGATGGGGAAGATTTATCACGCGGCACACAGCTCATCGAAACCGAAGGCGTACGTATTGGTCAGGTCAATGCCCTGACGGTCGTCCATTATGCGGACAGTGAATTTGGCTTACCCGCTCGCCTGACTGCAACCGTCTATCAAGGCGGTGGTGAAATTCTCGATATTGAACGCAGTGTCGAACTCGGCGGTGCATTGCATGCCAAAGGCATCTTGATTATGTCGAGCTTCTTGCGCGCGCATTTTGGACGCACACAACCCATTCACTTCTCGGCTGCCCTTGCCTTTGAACAAAGCTACGGCGAGATTGATGGCGATAGCGCAACGCTGGCAGAACTCTGTGCGCTAATTTCTTCCATTAGCCAGATTCCTGTTGATCAATCATGGGCGATTACTGGCTCAATGAATCAACTCGGCGTGGTACAACCGATTGGCGGCATTAACCCGAAAATCGAAGGCTTCTTTGATGCTTGCCAATTGCAAGGTTTAAATGGTCAACAAGGCGTGATTCTGCCGATTCAAAACGTCCAACATCTCATGCTGCGCCAAGATGTCATTGATGCCGTGCGCGAAGGACGCTTCCATCTTTATGCAGTCCGTACAGTTGAGGAAGCACTATCGCTGCTCATGAAACGTCCTGCAGGCATGATGAATACCAAAGGCCGCTATGATAAAGACACCATCTTCGGCGAAGTGATGAATCAGCTGAAACATTGGCAACGTCTTGAAGAAGGTGATCGTAAAGGTGACACCGTTAAAAATGGCAAAGACAAAAAAGCCGCTGCCAAAGCAAAAACCGACAAATCTAAAGCGGATGACAAAACGACTGACAAAGAAAAGCCAAAACCTGCGAAGAAACCCATTGTAGAAAAATCAGATAAATCAAAATCTGAAAAAATAAAGAACGATAAAAGTAAGAAACCTCGAAAAGATCCTGAAGATAATAATGATCAAGAGTCGATCATTGAATGGGCTGGGGAGTAATCTAAGCGGAATCAGCATGGACGCCAGTCGCATTGCGCATGGCGTCATCAA
>CAYJUB010000063.1:4346-6992 GCA_964373145.1 uncultured Moraxellaceae bacterium | reverse complement strand
AGCGATTGCGACCGTTGCCTTTTGCCTTATAGAGCGCGGCGTCTGCCTGTCTCAGAAGCTGCTCAACACACATCCTCGAGGAAGGTAAAGCCACGGCGATGCCGATACTCACGGTCACAAACGGGCGATCCTGATCTGGGTTTTTTAACTTGAGCGTCGCCAAACAATCTAATAAGCGTTTAGCTTGCTCTTCAGCCATCTCGCCATCCATACTCGGAAACATGAGTACGAACTCCTCCCCACCGTAACGCGCAGCTAACTCTCCACTGCGCTTTGCCAAGCTTAAAAGCAGGTGTCCAATATTCCGTAAGCATTCATCTCCTGCGAGATGACCTAATTTATCGTTATAATTCTTAAAAAAATCAACATCAACAATCATTAACACCAACGACTGATGCTGCCGCAACGCCCGATTCCACTCTTGATTCATCATCTCATCGAGATGACGACGATTCGCAAGTCCTGTGAGCGCATCCTGCCTCGACAAGATATCCAAACGCTGCGCCAACTGTTTACCCTTAATCACCGACTGCTGCAACAAACACGCTTGCAAGAAATTGGTCCGCTCTTGGCGATCCATTGCATAGGCCAAACACATGCCCAATAAACTGGTAATGGTATAAGTTAGATGAAATAAAGACCAATTGATTTTCTGATTTAATAGTGACGCCGCAATCAGACCAAGCCCACCACCTAACCATCCGCACAAAACTGCAGTCTGAAATCGTAGACAAATAAAGCTATACAGCACAATCACAGCATAAATAATGCCTGCATGAGTCAGGATGACTGACTCACCGCTACCGATATTCGCAGTGGCAATATTTAGTGCAACCGCAACAACACCACCAAAGCCGACATACCACTCATACTTTCGCTGAATCACAGACACATATGAAAGTATCCAACCAATGATCACCATCACACCAACCCAAGCGTTCACGCTTAAATATCGCAGACAAACGTCTTTCGGCAAAACGAGGAGGATGCCGACGATCTCTACAAAAAATAAGAAAACTAAGAACGGTACACGAAAATGAAATAGTCTGATGGCACGGGTAATATTTTGATTTCTGTATAAGTCTTCTAAATGCGCGGGAAATTTTAACAACCAATATCTTGAACGAATGATTTCACGAATTTTTTGCTCTACAGAATCATCAATTTCAGCATGAACATCCCAACCTAAATCATCGATAGAATCATGTTCTATAGCTTTTGGACTCATATCTGCGAAATCTATAGATTCCTTGCGCATGATGTTCGTAATCCTTCACTCAGCATTACCTACATTTTTCTTCATTTGGAAAACTATTATTGTGCGATACACCTACAAATTACCACATTACTTACAAAAATGAGAAACAGTTGACATTGTTTCGATGATTTATTTTTAACCACCTTTAGCACCCAAAGCAAGCCCCTTAATTCTCAATCGCCCAAAATAAAAAAGAGCCTATTAAAGGCTCTTTTTATCAACAATGATTACTGTGCCGCAGGTGCTGGGCTATGTTCTTCGATGAGTGGTTTTAGCTCACCTTTTTGGAACATTTCAGTCACGATATCACAGCCGCCGATCAGTTCACCGCTCACCCAAAGTTGCGGAAATGTTGGCCAGTTCGCGATACGTGGCAATGTTGCACGGATATCTGGATTTTCCAAGATATTGACGAATGCAAATGGACGACCGATTTGGCTCAATGCCTCAATCACGCGCGCAGAGAAACCACACTGTGGAAATTGCGGAGTGCCTTTCATATACAAAATGACTGGGTGTTTTGCGATTTGTTCACGAATCAACGTTTCGGTTGCATTGGCTTGTACATCTGACATGATGATGACCTGATTCAAAAATAAGAATATGGATAGATTATACCGCTGAATGTGCAAAAAGCGTAATGATTGCGTAGGTCTTTTTCGACTCATTATCCACATCATTTCAAAGTTTAATTTTGTGACAAAATCAAACGACTAATCCCATTATTTACATCATAATTTGCTAACATAACCATTCAATTTTTAGTAAAACCATACTTTGGTCTAGTCGGGAATCTGCCATGAACTCAACTCTCACTCCCACGCCTGTCATCGCTTCGAATGACCAAGCCAGTTTCTTGATGCCGACCTATGCGCGTCAACCAATTGCCTTCGTGCGAGGCCAAGGTACATATTTATATACACAAGACGGTACAGCCTATCTTGATGCGTTAACAGGTATTGCGGTGTGCGGTTTAGGGCACTGCCACCCTGCGGTCACTGCCGCGATGATTGATCAAGCATCGACGCTCGTGCACACCAGCAATCTATTCCAAATTCCTTGGCAAGAAGAAGCTGGGCGTTTGCTATGTAATGTTGGTGGCATGGAACGTTGTTTCTTCGCCAATAGCGGCGCGGAAGCGAATGAAGCCGCAATCAAACTTGCGCGGATGAGTGCTTATAAAAAAGGGATCACCACGCCAAAGATCATCGTCATGGAAAAATCATTCCACGGTCGTACGCTGGCAACGCTTTCAGCGACAGGGAATGAAAAAGTCCAAAAAGGCTTTTACCCATTGGTCGAAGGTTTCTTGCGCGTACCATTTGGCGATGTCGCTGCGATTGAAGCATTGGCAAAAGCACATGACGACATCGTGGCGATTTTGGTCG
>CAYJUB010000063.1:0-4336 GCA_964373145.1 uncultured Moraxellaceae bacterium | reverse complement strand
TGCTCCTCAAGGCTTTGTTTACCTCGAACAACTGCGTGCGTTATGCGATCAACACGATTGGCTGCTGATGCTGGACGAAATCCAAACGGGTAATGGACGGACAGGCAAATATTTTGCGTATCAACATACTGCGATTAAACCAGACGTGCTCACGACTGCAAAAGGTCTGGGCAATGGTTTCCCTGTCGGCGCGTGCTTGGTACGTGATAAAGCCTACGATTTGTTTGCAGCAGGAAACCATGGTTCAACATTCGGTGGAACGCCACTCGCCTGCCGTACGGTGTTTGCAGTGATTGATAGCATTCTGAAAGAACAAGCGATTGAGAATGCCGAAATCATGGGCGCATATTTGAAAGATCGTTTAGCGGAAGAACTTGCTGGACTCGTGACTGAGGTGCGTGGTTTCGGCATGATCTTAGGCATTGAGTTACCACGTCCATGTGGTGAGTTGGTTGCGCGTGCGCGTGATGAACAGCACATGATTATCAATGTCACTGCGGATAATGTGGTTCGTCTGTTGCCGCCGCTGAATTTGAGTCAAGCAGATGCTGATGAAATTATTAAACGCTTAGTGGTTTTGGTGAAGGATTTTTTGGCTAAGTAATTGATGGTTTCGGTGCAATGCGCTTAGGCTAATTGCATCCTACTTTAATTGATATTCACACCACGTAGGATGGGTTAAGGAACGCAACCCATCATTCAACATCTGCCAAGCGATGGGTTTCCTTCGTCTACCCATCCTACGATTTCTTAGGCTTATTGCACCCTATTTGCTTATTAAGTTGATAGTAGGGTCTATTTAAAGAAAAAATGTCAAATTCATCAGGCGAAATTTTATTTTGGTTTTTAAGCAGACCATTACGTGCTTTTATAGTTATAAGTGCTTTTTGTATCTCACTTCTAAGTTTCATTTGGTGCTTACAAAAGTATGAGTATAACCATGCTATAAAAAATCCTAATAAGGTTGTTAAATGTGGAATGTATGAGGGAGTTCAAGTCGAAAAAGACACTTCTCTTATTAGACCTAGAGATCAGTCTTATAAAGTCTTTACATTTGACGGAGATAACTCAATGTCAAGAATTCATTTTGCGAGTTTTAACTATGGTCCTAATAAACAGTATAAAGAACAAGTAAGAAATGCAAAAAAAGGAGATAGGGTATGTTTGACTATTTCAGGAGGCTTAGTTATTGAATTTAAAATAAAAAGCTGGAGCTAAGTCCTTATTGGATGACTTTCAACCCATCAAAAGCATTTAATTCATAAAAAATACTGATTAATCAATTATTAAAATAACGCATGACAGTGAACGAAGGCGTTTGAGTTTCATAAAGATTTGATGGGTTAAAACCCATCCTACGAGAGATGGGAAAATAGAAATATTTTTTGATCATTGCCTGATCCATAATTTGAATTTGTGAAATAATTACCAATACTCCCCCTCTATCCGAGCCGCCTTACATGCATCCATTTTGGTCTATTATCCGTACCGTGCCGAATTTCCCTAAGGCGGGGATTTCGTTTTTTGATTTGACGCCATTGCTGCTTGATCATGTTTCAGCCGTGACCGATGCCATGATTGCGGCTGTTCCGCCTGAAGTGCTGGATGAGGTTGAAACTTTTGTCGCGATTGAGGCACGTGGTTTTGTATTTGCCAGTTTATTGGCTGGACGATTGGGTAAAGGGGTGATTCTGCTTCGTAAATCAGGCAAGTTACCACCACCCGTGCATGGCTATGATTATGCGCTGGAATATGGCAGTGATCGCTTAGAAATGCATGCGGATTTGCCGCCACGTAAAGTCTTGTTGGTTGATGATGTGCTGGCTACAGGTGGCACATTGGCGGCAGCAGCAGGATTGAGCAAAGCTGGTGGGCATACGGTATTAGGATCATTAGTGTTGTTGGATCTCGAAGGTTTACATGGTGAATTAGCATGGCCGTCGTATCGGGTGCTCACCGCATGAGACCACTGATCGTAATGGCATTACCGATGGAAAACGTTGACGGCGTACTCAATGCCTTTGGCGAAGTGATCTATACAGGCGTCGGTAAGGTGAATGCGACGATGGCATTGACAAGGCGTCTGACGCAAGGGCCATTGCCAGAGTTGGTGCTGAATCTGGGTTCGGCGGGTGCACATCAGCGACCGACGGGTGCTATTGTTGCCTGTACGCAATTCATCGAGCACGATATGGATGCGACTGCGCTTGGTTTCCACTGGGGCCAAACACCGTTTGAAGACGCGATTGAAATTGATAGTCCTTTACCGCCTGAATGGCAGCAGCTGAATTTTCCTGAAGCGGTTTGTCATAGCGGTGATTGCTTTGTCACAGAACCACATGCGTTTTTTGAGTTTGATGTGGTGGATATGGAGGGTTATGCTCTGGCCAAAGTGTGCCAAGCCTTTAACGTACCGTTTGTTAGCTTGAAGTTTATTACTGATGGGGCGGATGGGCAGGCGGCGACCGATTGGCCCGAAGCGTTGGCGCAGGCCAGTCATGGATTGGCGGCGGTGTTGGGACGCATAAATTAGTTAACAGGTCTAGGATAGGTAGAGGCACGAAAACCATCACACAGCATATGCAAAATGATGGGTTTCCTTCGTCTACCAATCCTTGATTTTTTTAGTTGAGAGGGATGGTAACGACTTATTCGCTTTGTAATCTTTCCTCTAATTTCAATACAATCTTATCAGTTATAGCATCGTCATCATCAACGCCATAACCTTTGAATGGAATACCAATAATATCATCTGGAATACCAACGAATCGAGTATCATCAAGATATATTGGAATTACACTTGCATCAGAAACTCTTGCTTTAAAACAATTTCTTTCAAAAGTCGGCCATATCTTGTCAGCATGAAACTGATCCAACAGACATACGACTAATCTTGATTTATGACTAAATATCTCTTCAAACCTTTTTGACCAAGCTTGGCCAAGATAATTAGCCTCAAAATACTCATCATAAAAAACAGTACAATCCAATATTTCTAACAAATCTGTAATTTTTTTTGCTCACACCCTGTTTGCACCAGCAAATGAAATCGCAACATCAAACTCATACTCTTCTTTTGAATCTCTAAACCCACAATCCCTTCTTAACTTCTCCCAATCAAGATGATTCAAATAATAAAAGAGTGCTGGGTCTTCAACAGCAAAGTTTTTAGTCTCACTGTTATAGTAGAAATATCTCTCACAATTAGGCTTTGATTCGAGTAATACATTTATTCGATGCTCCTTAATGTTGTTAATACTACCTTTAACATCAGGATTTGCATTTGCTAGTTCATTCAAATCAACAATCGAGCTCTTTTGTCCACCAATCGCCTTTAATAGCTTGAAGTAAGGATCATTTGATGCACGAAATCTTTTTCCACGAGAGAACTCTTTCACTGGAGCCATGTAATTATTTTCAAGTCGGGCTACTAATCGGAACCGTAGTTGCTCATGGTCGAATGGTAACTCTATTAAATTTTCCGAAGTCTCAATCACATCATTCATCAAACATATTGATTGGCATAGAAGCTGAGCCAACCAATAATCACCAGAAGATTCATTAAGAATTTCTTCATGGTGCCCGATACGTATATTTAACTTTTCTTCGCCTTTTCGTATTAAGTCTGCAATACCTACAGCATCTGCAGGCCTTACTTTATGAATGCCACACCGTTTAGCAATATCATGAACTAAAAATATCAATTCACTACCAACTTGGTTGATTCCAATAATTACTACTTTGGGATAGATTTCTGGATTTGGATCTTCAGCCGAAAGCTTTATAATATTGGCTATATCTTCTTGAATTAAGTTATCTAATCTATGAAAATCATCAATTACGAACCGACCTGTCGCATGACCTTTAGATAAGGCAATAATTCTACTCATATCACTAGTTTTTCTAGCAGAAAGATATTCAAAATCTTGATTCGGGAAAGCTTGTTCCAGAATTTTTTTCGCAATTGTAGTTTTACCTGTTCCTGACTGCCCTTCAATGATCACAGGCTTTCCGGGACTTCTAATATCTACTAGCATCTCATTATAGTTTGGTGGTTTTACGAAGGTAAACTCAGGAACACCTTCCGTCTTATAAATTTCTTCTATCGGATATATCATTACACACCTTTGCTCTATATTGATTTTGAAATAATTTAAAATTTATTAATTTTCTAAAATTAAATAACTATAATACCAAATTAATATCTAAACTGATTCTACCAGACCAATCTGACTTTCTCTGTGCTACTCATCCAACATCCTTTCAAAAATATAATCCGCCGAATAATTATAAACCACTGAATACGCCGCAATATTACTCAAATGACTATAAGTAA
>CAYJUB010000062.1:0-9329 GCA_964373145.1 uncultured Moraxellaceae bacterium | reverse complement strand
GGTCGTTTAGAGGCTTTCATTTAAACGGCATTTACACAGAATTTTTTACAGGGTCGTTTCGTTCCTCTACCCATCCTACGTATTTAAAAATTTGAATTTTAACAAAAAGTAGGATGGGTTGACGCAGGAAACCCATCAAAGCATTAGAATCGCAACATTATTAGAACTCTAAACAAAAAAATCACTCACCAAAACGACCTTCATCAATAGAACTCCCCCAATCCAAGGGCAATTTACCTTCTTTCACATAACGATGAAATGTCGAATAAGGCCAATTTTTTGTATTGGAAACATGTTTATGTTTCACAGGATTGAAGTGAATATAATGAATATGTTGCTCAAAGTCTTTTTCATCACGAATTAGATGTTCCCAATATCTTCGCTGCCAAATGCCTCGTTCGTTCTTATTTTGACGGCTATTATTGATTTGTTCATGCTCGAAATCTGGAAGGTTTCGTGAAAAATAACCCTTAAATAATCGCCAACGCATTGAGTAGTTATCATCATCAGGTGGTAATGTCCAAAGTGCATGAAGGTGGTCGGGTAATACCACCATTGCGTCAAGTTGGAATGGATGACGTCGCATAACATATTGATGGGCTTTTCGTAGTAAATCAATATGATCGGTCAGCAGACTTGTTGATCTATTCAATAAATTTACGGTAAAGAAATAGCTTGCACCAGCAGTTCTATTACGTCTATAAGCAGTCATTATTTAAATTTTATTTTAGGTTGTTGGATTATTATTCTTTTGATTATCAGTAGGATGGGTTTCATGCGTCAACCATCCTACAACATATTTAATGTTTTCCGAAAAAATACACCATTAAGAATGTCAGAAAAAATACAACGACAGCATAACGTGCCAATTTCCATTGATATTTCATCATTTGACGCATTTCATCATCACTGTACATAAATGTGTCTGCCTATTCAAAAACGATTTGCAAGAAAATTTACATCCTAATATGATGTAAGTTATGGTTCTAAAATCAAGGTCATTAACCCCAATAAGAAAACACCGATTGCTATAGCTAAAAGCATTGCACCAAAATATCGAAATTGATTCAAAAATATTATTTGTTCGCCCTCTTTTTTGAATGCAGCTTCTTTCTTACGCTTTTCAATTTGCTTCATTTTCTCTTTAGCAGTTTTCATATTTTCCCACTAATAATCTGCTCAATCATCCGATTCGCAATCGATCCTGTCGGTGGTAACAACGGCAATTGATCAAATGGATAAAATGCCGCCTCAACAATCTCATCTTCTTGTAGAACTAACTCACCGCCAGCGTATTCAGCCTGAAATCCAATCATGATATTGGACGGAAATGGCCACGGCTGGCTGCTCATGTAGCGGATATTTTTAATATCAACACCAACTTCTTCTTTCACTTCGCGTGCAACAGCTTGTTCTAACGTTTCACCCACCTCAACAAAACCAGCAATTAAGCTAAACATTGGAATCGTAAAGCGTGGAGATCTGGCAAGGAGAATTTTAGGTGGCTCACCTTCATCATGTCGAGTAATTGCCACAATCACGCACGGTTGTAGTCTTGGATACTGACTATAGTTACAAGCTGGGCAGACCATTGCGAATTCATTGGCATGTCGAATCGTCTTTTCGCCGCAATTGCTACAGAAGCGATGATTACGTTGCCAGAGCAGCAATTGAATTGCACGTGATGCACGTTCAAATTCAGCCATAGACCATTTGGTCAGTATATGCCGCAAATGAAGAAGCGTGAAACCATCTAACGCATGATCTTCAGATACTTGGCGTGTGACGTAGCGAACACCATCAACTTCCGCAACCACTAAATCATCCGTTTGCATCTCATACAAATCAGGTAAAAGATTATTTACATCCACAAAAATCGAGTTTTCGTGAATCAGTAAGCCTTTGATTTGTATATTTGAAACTTCGAGTTCGTTTATGGATGGGTCTACTGGATTGACTGCCACAACGAGTTTCCTTAGAGCTAACAGAAAGAGATAGGTTTAAAATTTATTATTGCAGTATTCACATGAATTTTATGTGAATACTGCTTTGAAAGACAAAAAATTAAGCGGCTGATTTAACTGGATAACCCAGTTTCGCTAAACCAATTTCACCAAAGCCAAATGGTTGTTCGCCAGCTGGTTTTTTAGTTGCGATGCCTTCAAGTACATAGTCTACCGAAACAATTGCATCAACTAAATGTGCAATTGCATCCGCATCAGGTTGATGGTCAGGGGTAAATTTCTCTTTAATGTAGGTCGCCGAATTTTGTAAAATTGCCTCACCGCGAGGCGCATTCAAGAATCCCATCGCACCAGCGACTGATTCGCAAATATCAGCAATCCCTTCAAGTTTTTGAACATCATTATCATTGTCTATATAAGCGAGTAGGGCTTGCATGACTGTCGTGAGGTTGGTGCGGCTTTCTTCAACCAATAAGTTTCTTGCTTCAATAAGCTGATGTAATGACACACGAAGATTGGTGAATGGAGACATCACAACACCCGGTGTATGGGTTTGTTCCATCAGAATAATGGCATTTTCGCTATCCAGTAGACGATCCATCAGCGTGTTGATTTGACTTTCATCAGGCATTTTTGGCCAGTTAGCAACTTGACTGGATTGATCTACGAGTCCTTTACCCGCTTTGGTGAGTGTAAGGACTTCAAGCGTTTGACCAAGTTCTTTTAATTGCATACTCAGGCTTGTTAAACCATCATCTTGTTGTTCATTATTGACAATTAAGTCAACCAGTTCTTTGATCTTAATGATATTTTCATGAACCAGTAGACTAACTTCGTGAACCACAGCTTGATCAGGACCAAACAAAAATTGTTTATGGTCGACGACATCTAGATCGGGTTTGATGGTGTCCGTTAAACCGAGTGCTGTTAACGTTTCGTCATTCGCTTGTGGAGAAATCGCGGTTAATGTCAGTAAATCTGCAATCGCATTGGTCTGTGAGAGACGGCTAATAGAATCCGATTTACGTGCAATTCGGCGTTCCATTTGTGCAAGAATTGATTTACGACCTTCGCTCAAATAGGTGTTCTGATCCAGTGTGGCAATGACTTGTTTCGCGATTTGCCAATAAAATCCTTCAGCACTTTGCGGTTCGCGATCAGCAATATGTGATACCGCTGTTTGCATATAGGTAAAATCGTTTTCTTTCGCTTTTTTCTTTAGGACATTATTTAAACCTGTCTGGAAAAGGCGAGTTAAGTGAGCGCGATCTTTGTCGGTCGTTTTTTTTGTAATCGTTGAAGGTTTAACGAGAGTCGATAGATTACGTTGAATCACACCATCGTCGATGTGATTCAATAAAAACTGACCTTCAGTGATAATGGGCTTATTCAGTAAACGATAAATTTTATTTGTAATTGGTAATAGTAGTTGCGGTGACAAGGTTTCACGTAATAAAACGAATTCAAGATAACGTGATAACGTCATCAAACCTTCACTCAACGCAGTGACTTGAACGTCATCCACACTTTCTAAATCTTTGCAAATATGCACGAGAATTTGATGGATCGCATCACATAATTCAATTGCACCATCCATCCGCATCAGACGCAGAATGCCACTCACTTGATTAATCGAGTCTGCTGAATCAAACAAACCAACGGTGTTGCTTGAATCTGACATGTACAGATTCAATGCTGCTTCAACTTGGTTGATAGATGCATCGATTTCTGACTTCACAATGTGTAGTGAAGAAATATCAAAATGCTGCTCATGATGCAGAGACTTAGAATCTTGTGTGTTATTTGATGCAGACATATCCCTTTCCTGTGCGTTGTCAGTGTTGCTATCCGTTTTGCTGCTCAATCATGGCACGATAAACAGCACAACTCAATATAGAAAAACCATAAACAATTGAATAGTTTTTATGATTTCAGTGAAATAGTTAACATTTTACTTTTGTAATCTTTTAGTCATTCATACTTGAATCGGATCAAATTATTTTTTCTTAAAAATCATGAGGATTTAAGGGTTAAAAAATCCTCGTTGGTTCAATTCAAGACTCTTGCGACTGTTCAAGTTTGTGCCAAATTGAAACAGGACCGCCTTTGCCACCATCCATCTGTTTCAGCCAAGCCTGATGCAATTCCAGTTCATCTGCATGGGCTGTCACAACGGGAAGGCTACGCTTCACTAATTGACGCGTTTGTGTGGCATTCGCATCATTTTCTTCGCTACTGTCCATATCCAGCTTGACTTGGCCGCCTGTCAGTAACAAATAGACATCGGCGAGGATTTCAGCATCGAGCAACGCCCCGTGAAACGTACGGTCACGTTCTTTGACTTCGTAGCGTTTTGCGAGTGCATCCAAATTATTTTTTTGACCTGGATGCTTACGCTTTGCCATAGCGAGGGTGTCGGTGACCGTGACGATGTCTGTCAGGGGCGCGTGTCCTGCCATTTGCATTTCAGCATCCAAGAACTTCATGTCGAAGCTGGCATTGTGGGCAATGACTTCTGTGCCCTGCAAAAATGCGATGAGTTCAGCCACAATATCTTTAAATAATGGCTTGTCGCTCAAGAAAGCATCGCTAAGCCCGTGAATATTTTCAGATTCACCGACTAGACGTTGTGGGTTGAGATAAACGTGTAGCGAGTTTCCAGTTAATTTACGATTAACCAGCTCAATCACGCCGATTTCAACGATACGATCACCTGTTTTTGGATCAAAACCAGTAGTTTCAGTATCTAGGATGAGCTGTCGTTTTCCACTGGTGGTAAACGCATCCAGACGTTTGGTGTTATGTGTACGGACAATGCCGAGTGGTGCTGATTCAGCTTCAGGCTGTTTTGTTTCGCTGATTTCAACAGCAGTTTCTTCTTCAAATAATTGTGGTTCAGAAGCGAGCGTTTCATTTATTTCATTTGCTTCAAATTCAGCTTGGTCTTCTGCTGCAAACCATTCAGGTTCATCGAACAATTCTTCTTGATCATTTTCTATTTCAAGATCATCTTCAGGTGGAAGTAATAAATCCATCAGCGAAGCAGAGGGCGCATTTGAACTTGTTTTAGCAACCTTTGTAATGGATGGCGTTTTAGGCGTGATCTCAGATGCAATTGTTTGTGATTTAACCGTTGAAAATGCCAATGATGCACCTTGGGTTTCTAAGCCTTGATTGGCCAGTTGATCTGCTTTTTCATTACCTGCATGACCTGCGTGACCTTTAATCCATCGCCAGTCGATTTTACGCTGATGACTGAGTTGATCGAGTTTTTGCCACAAGTCTGCATTTTTGACAGCGCCGCCGTCACTTTTGCGCCAGTTTTTCTTTTTCCAACCATGAATCCATTCGCTAATGCCTTTTTGTACATAGCTAGAATCAGTTCTTTCTGTAACTGGGATTTGCGCATCAGTCCGCGCTAAACCTTCAATCGCTGCCATGAGTTCCATACGATTGTTGGTGGTTTCAGGTTCACCACCACAAAATTCCGCAGTCTGACCGTCTGCATATTCGACATAAACTCCCCAACCACCTTTTCCCGGATTACCACGGCAAGCACCATCCACATATAAGGTGTTTGATTGAGCTGCGGCGGTCTGTGTCATAAGAGTATCCAATGGTACGCGAAAGTGGTGAGTCTAATTTGCGGGGTCATTATGCCGTATTTTCTGGCTTTTGCGCGTACGATTATTCAGCAAAAATGAGTAGACACGTACATTTGGGCAACATTCGCTTACGTGCAAATCGCTTCTTAGTATTGGTTGCGAGCGCATTATCAGTCTACAATTAAGAGTCTGAATGCGTTGAACTGGAAAAACTATACATGATGTCGTCGTTTTTGTTGCCTGTGCAAGTAATCACTGGTGTAGAACTTGCAAAAAATCGCATAAAGAATCGTCTCGTATTGGCACGCCCAATATTCCCACGCTTTGCACAACATGCATTAGTGATTGCGATTGCAACGATTATGGTTGGCTGTAGCTCAACGCAAGTTCAGACCAATACTCAAAAAGTCCACGGCAAAAAAACAAATTCGCAATCAGCAAAATATGTCAGTGTTCAAAGTGACCTTGATTTAGAAAGTGCTGATTCATTAGAAGAATTGCTTCAAGCGACAGATATGGAAGCTGTAGAAGGCGATCGTTTAGCCGTATTGCGCTATGGCAACCTGTGGAAACGTATTCTGGTGGGTTACCGCTTGGATCTATCGGTCAGTAATCCGCGAATTGATGCGCAGCGCAACTGGTTTGTCAGTCGTCAACCGTACATTAATCGCTTGTCCGCACGTGCCAGTCGTTATATTTATTACACGGTGACTGAAGCGGAGCGTCGAGGGATTCCAACTGAATTAGCGTTACTGCCTGTGATTGAAAGTTCGTATGATCCATTTGCCAATAGCCCAGCAGCAGCAGCGGGCATGTGGCAATTTATTCCAAGTACTGGACGCGAATACGGTTTACGCCAAAACGCTTATTACGATGGTCGTCGTGATGTGGTCGAGTCCACACGCGCTGCTTATGATTTTTTGACGAATTTGTACCGACAGTTTGGGACGTGGGAGCATGCATTAGCCGCATATAATTGTGGCGGTGGATGCGTTCAGAAAGCGATCAATCGTAATATTGCTCAAGGTTTGCCGACTGATTTTTGGTCTTTAAAACTGCCGACTGAAACGATGAACTATGTCCCGCGTTTTCTAGCCGTTGCCCAGATGGTTAAAAATCCGCAAAACTATGGCGTGCAACTTCCAAACATTGCCAATCGTTCGCATTTTCGCTCCGTAACGTTGAATGGTCCCGTTGAATTAGATCAAGTTGTCCGTACGACGGGTTTAAGCAGTAAAGAAATTTTGGAACTGAATCCTGGCTTTTTACAAGGTGTGACTGCTCCAACTGGCCCACATCGTGTGGTGATTCCAACCAGTTTGGCGATGACTGTGGATAGTCGATTAAAAGCAATTCCAATCGTGGATCCGAGTCGATTTGGCTTTAGTAGTGATGGCAGTTTACTGGCGATGAGTCAGCCAATCACACAGACGATTACTCAAACGATTACCCGTACAAGTGCACCTGTGGTATTAAGCACATCTCAAGCCGCATCGGTCATGTCAGGGAGTCGAACCAATAATAGTGGCAATGTGACCGAGTCGATTACTGTTCGTAATAATCAACGTCTTCCTGCTGACGCGGAGTCATTGGCAGCACTCGCAAATCAAGCGGTTGTACCGTCTTCTGCGCAAATTGCGAAAGTGGTTCAGAATATTGATCGTCCAGCGAATAGTGTGCAAAACGTGCAGAAAGTGACAACCACGACTTCTGCAATTTCACAACCTGTTGTTACTAAAACTGAAGCGACTACAATGACAGTGACGACACGTCCTGCCAATACGAGTAGTACAACCTTTACACCGATCACAGGTAGTACTACGACCAGCCCAACTGTATCGACAACCAATACCAGCGCTGCAACAAACAGCGTCAATACGCCGACAATCACAAGCACAATCACAACGACCACAGTAACACCAGTGACTACGTCTTCTGAGGTCACTCAATCTCCAATCGTGGTCGCGCCAGCACAAGCACCAAACATCACACCAATCATTGCAATGTCGATTGATAAGAAGACACCGGATTCAAAAGATAGCGGCGCACTGGTTGATCCTCTAGATGGCAAAATTGCGCTGACAACGCTTCAACCGTTACCAATGGTCACTCAGACCAAAACCGAAACAACCGTTTCAAGCACGACTGTTGTCAAACCTAATAAATTGACTCCAATTGAAACCAAAGTCATCGCAGAAGTGAAGGCGCCTGAAAAACCAAAAGGTACGCGCACAATTTATACGGTTAAAGCTGGGGATACTTTGCTGGGTGTTGCAAACAAAGCTGGATTATCGTGGCGTGATATTGCCAAATGGAATCAGATGGATGCCAATACCAACTTGATTACGGGCACGCCGCTTTATTTGTATGGTGCAAAGAAAGTTGTCGAAGCTCCTCCGACCAGTTATGTCGTGCAAGCAGGTGATACATTAACCGATGTTGCGGCGAAGTTTGATTTAACGACGCGTCAGCTCGCTGAGCGTAATGATCTCAAAGTGACCAGTAATCTGTTGATTGGTGCGCGTTTAAACCTGATTGAAAATAATGAAGGTGCATCTTCAAAAGATTCACAGAAAGATATCAGCAGTAAAGCCAACGAAAAAGCGAATGAGCAAACCGCAGTAAAAACTGACGACTATGCGATTAAACGGGGTGATACTTTAGCCAAACTCGCCACCCGTCATAATTTAACTGTCGCTGCCTTAGCGAAATTGAATGACATTCCTGCGAATACGGCACTTCGCGTAGGCGATACACTCAGTGTGCCTGTAGAAGAAAAATCAAGTAAAAAAGGAAACGCTAAAGCTGAAAAGCTAGCGGCGGAAGCTGAATTAGCGAACAAAATAAATACCACTGATTACAAAGTAAAAAGTGGTGAATCTCTAGGTCGGATTGCTGCGCGTCATGGTCTAACTGTTGTTGAATTGGCGGAATTGAACGGCATTCCAGCACAAACAAGAATCCAAGCAGGGGATACGATCAATGTTCCTGCCGAGGAAAAAACAACGAGTAAATCAAGCAGCAATACAAATAACAAGAAAACGAGCAAAGAATTAAAAGCTGAGAAAATGACGACTGGTTCTGAAGCGACTGATAAGCCAAACATCACTGATTACAAAGTGAAAAGCGGTGAATCTTTAGGTCGTATAGCGGCGCGTCATGGTCTGAGTGTTGCGGCATTGGCGGATATGAATGGCATTCCATCTGATGCGAAAATTCAAGCCGGTGATACCATCAACGTTCCAGAAGCCTCAAGCCCAACGAAGAAAAAAGGACGCGGTTAATCATGGTTTCAGGTGTCCAGGGACGGACAATATGAAATCAACCCGTCAGCGTATCGTGCTATTTACGGTATTACATGCGCTGGCTGCGTCTTCTGTTTTTGCAAAACCGATTACAACGAATATTCTCAGTTTAAATGACCGTAGATCGACAGGCGTAGAACAATCCCATCTTCCATATAGCAATCCAAGTGCACCCAAAGGTGGAGAGTTTTCGACCTTTGAAATTGGGACGTTCGATAGTTTAAATGCGCTCATTAATACAGGCACACCCGTCAATGGTACGGCTTATTTATCGGATTCTTTGCTGAGTGCGTCTCTGAATGAACCTTCCGTGAGCTATGGATTACTCGCAGATTCGATCACGCGTGATCCACAAGACCCTTCGTGGATTGAGTTTCATATTAACCCGAAAGCATATTTTTCTAATCGTCAGCCTGTGACTGCAAATGATGTCGTATTTACGTTTAATACAATTC
>CAYJUB010000061.1:0-9347 GCA_964373145.1 uncultured Moraxellaceae bacterium | reverse complement strand
CATCGACAAAAAATGATTGGCCACTGCGGAATTGTTCGGTTGGTTTGCCGATACGCGTCACTTGGCATTCGCCAGAGATGATTTCCATACGCTCAGGTGCGCCAGTATTGAAGGTCAGCTTAGAAGGCATGATGACACCAATGGTTTTTTTGCTGCCGTCGGCAAATAAAACAGTGTGGCTGACACATTTGCCATCGAAGTAAACGTTTGATTTCTTGATGACGCTGACTTGGTCAAATTGCGCTGGGGTCATAACACTCTCCAAAAAGTTGGGCATATTCTAACAACCCCAGATCATGAGAACCAGCCTTAAACGGGCAAGAGTGCATAGAATAAATGGGCAATATGACAGTCCATCACGCAATGTGCTGCTTATTGTATAATAGCTACCCTTCATGTGAATTGCGCACACAATAAAAGAGTCATTCCTTCAAGATGATATTGAGGCAGTTTTTACTTATTTGTTATTCAGGAGGACGGCGTAAAAATCTGACTAAATAAATCATACAACCGACTATGCCCAACCAAAAAAACAGCGAATACCCAGTTTTTTCACTTATCGACATTGCCTCTGAAATTGAATCATGGGAAGGTTCAGATGTGTGCTGACTAAAACTTAAAGCATTCAAATCATTGCCTTCAGCCACTTGATTCACTGTCAATTCGGTTGCACTTAAGCCGTCGGTTGGTAAACTCTTTACGCTGACCGCATTGGGGAGAGCTGGAGCTATACCCAGAGATTTTTCTTTCAATTTTGCTTCATTTTGAGCTTCGATCTGAGCCCGTAGTTTTGCTTGTGCTTGATGCTTTAGCCAGACTGGATTTTGCTCTTTTTCCATCCTCGCTTGATATTCAGCGTCAGATTCGTTGGCTCTAGGTATGGATGAGAATTGAGCATCATGAGACTTCTGTTCTTCGGCCGCTCTTTGCGCTTGTTGTCTTGCTTCGCTTATTTCATCGTAACGTCTGCGATAACTATAATAACCATCCCCGTCATTATCATCCTCCGCGGCAGGCGCTTTGACTGCATTGGCCGCAAAAACAGCATCGCTGTAAGTAGAGGTGTGATTTGAGTTGGCATGAGTGCTGGATATGGCTAAACCAAAGAATATGCTTAGTCCGATCTGTACAAAAAAAGGATGTGAATTCAAGGATAATGATCTACGCATCAAATTACCTCCTCTCTCATTGGGTTGCAATATTGGTTACATACCACGTTTTAATTTGTATAGGTTAGTGTATCAGTTTGTTAATTGATATAAAGAATCTGTTTGACCGCAAAGAAATATATGCCACATAGATAGCCAGCCCTCAAATATTTATAAACTTTTTACAAGTAGGTGATTAGTATTTGTTCCATCTTCACCACAAGTCGAGGTTATATATGAATTGCGTTGTCCTGACACAACCTTCACGTTTGTCACGCTCATCTAAACCACGATCAAAGCAGGCGCGAACATTACCAGTTTCTGCACTTTATAGTTTCAATATGAATCATAAAAAATCTATCACAGATTCGACTTCTCAATATTCCTTCCAAACGTTCTCAGGTAATACTCAAGTAATCAACACGGTTGCCGAGATGTGTGCTCAGTCAATTGCACACGATTTATGCATGAATATTACGATTGATGTCAGCCTAGTCAGTCAGTTAAAACACTTGGTGATGAAAGCATGTGGTGATTTGGCATTGTTTATTCGAATGCAGCCGATTGCGCGGACCACAAAAATGAAAATCTCATTGAGTCTGACTAAATCCGCAGTCGATATGATCATGCATGCCGTCATCTGTAGTTTGCCGAGTGCTGAGTTTGGTTGTATCACAAAAGCATGATTAGACAGCCCATTTCTATGCACTCAGCCACGTCAAATCCCAGTTTTGATGGGATTTGGATTCCGATGGTGACCCCTTTTTGCGAGGGTGTTGTTGATCTTGTTGCGGCTCAACGTTTGGCGACTCACTTGGTGGATCAAGGGATTCATGGACTTGTTGTGTGTGGAACAACAGGTGAAGCGGCATTGCTTGAAGAGGACGAACAACTCAGCCTATTGAAGGCTGTTCTGGCTGCGGTTGGTTTGCGTTGTCCTGTCTTCATGGGACTCAGTGGCAGTGATACGCGCGCAATGACCCAAAAAGTGACTCGTTTTGACCAAGCAGGTGCGGCGGGTTTCCTGATTTCGCCACCCTCATATATTCGTCCTTCACAGCAGGGCGTGTTAATGCATTTTCAAGCTTTGGCAGCCGCGACTGAGCGTCCAATTATTCTTTACGATATTCCTGCTAGAACAGGTGTCGATCTGACGCTGGCAACGGTAATAAAACTGGCTGCAGACCCTCAGTTTGTGGCAATTAAAAAATGCGGAGGGCATTGGTCGCAGATGGCTGAACTGATCAATCAAACCTCGCTAAAAGTATTGTCTGGTGATGACGACTCGTTGTTTGCCACATTATGTTTGGGTGGACATGGGGCGATTTCGGCAGCCGCACATATTCGCCCTGATTTGTTTGTCCATGTTTTTCAACTGGTGCAGGCAAGACAGATAGATCAAGCGCGAGTGGTGTTTAATGCCTTGTTGCCATTGATAAAGCTATTATTTAGCGAACCTAATCCTAGTGCAGTAAAAGCGGCACTGGCGTTACAAGGATTCATTCAGGAGGAATTGCGGTTGCCGATGTTGCCCATGACTACGACTGGAAAAGATCAATTAAGAGTCGAGCTGGAGCAGGTGATGAATCTACCTTCATGGTCTTGTAACCATTCACTGCGTATCAGTGAGGCTGATTTTGTCCGTGAATGATGAATAGTGGATTTAGTGGCTGTTTATTGGATAACTTTATTTAGCCATTCAAGATTTAACACGCAATACTTCTTTTTTATTTGAGCTCGTGTAAGATATAGTGATACAGAGAGATCGTTTTCAATCCTTCCTATGAAAAGGCTAGTTTGCCCATGCTGACCCGTTTAAGCTTGCAGAATTTCACCTTAGCGCGTGATGTCGTGCTGGATTTGCATGCAGGTTTTACCGTACTGACGGGTGAGACGGGTGCGGGTAAGTCCATTCTGCTGGATGGGCTTTCCGCGTGTTTGGGTGAGCGAATGGATGCGCAAAGCGTCCGTTTCGGCGCGGATAAGGCGGATATTACTGCGCAATTTGATTTGCAAAAAAGCGCTGCAGCACGGGCATGGCTCAGTGAGCGTGAACTGCTCGATATTGATGATGATAATGAAGTACGTTTGCGCCGAGTGATTTTGTCTGAGGGGCGTAGTAAGGCATGGATCAACGGCACACCGACCAGTTTAGGTGAACTGCGTGAATTGGGTGAGCTGTTGGTGCAATTGTATGGACAGCATAGTCAGCAACAATTACTGAAGCCTGACTATCCGATGAACTGGCTGGATACGGCAGCGCAATTACAACCCCAAGTCGAAAACGTCCGTGTGTTGTATAAATCATGGCAAAGTTTAGTCAAACAACAACAAAGTGCAATCCAAGAACGTGAAGCACTCCTGGCTCGGCAAGCTTTATTGAGTTCACAAATAGAAGATGTGCAGTCGCTTATCCAGCAAGATTATGCGGATTTAGAACAAGAGCATGATCGTCTGAGTCATTTTGAAGGCATGATGTTGGATACGTCCGCGTTGCTGGAGGGCTTGGATGATGGTGAGGAAAACATTTTATCGAAGCTAGGCTCATTGTTACGTCGTGCTGAAATGCAGGCCAGTCGCGCTCAGGCGTTGGAAGCCGTCGCCACAGGGATCAGCACCGCCCAAACGGAGTTGCAAGAAGCCGTGTCGACATTGCGTCAGTTTGCCGATGAGCAGGTGTTAGATCCCGAACGATTGGCGCAAATTGATGAGTTACTTGGCGAGTTTCATCGTCTCGCACGGAAATATCGCACCACGCCAGATGCGCTGAAGCAAGAGTTTGAAGGCTGGAACGCTGAATTGCTCAAGTTGGATGATTTAGCCGATGCCGATTCGTTGCAGATTAAAGTCGAACAAGCGGAGCAAGCCTTTCAAGCTACGGCTGTTTCTCTCGATCAAGCACGTCAATCAGCCAGTCAACCCCTCATTCAAAGTTTAACCGATCAAATTAAACCTTTAGCCTTGCCAGAGGCGCGGTTTGAATTTGAGTTTCTGCCTGTCACAGCAAGTGCCCATGGCATTAGTCAGATTCGTTTATTGTTCAGTGCTAATCGGGGTGTGCCGTTGCAACCGTTAGCCAAAGTCGCATCGGGCGGCGAGTTGTCACGGATTGCGTTAGTGATGCAAGTGATGATCGCGGCACATGCGGAAGCACCCGTATTGGTCTTCGATGAAGTGGATGTTGGTATTAGTGGTGGCACGGCAGAAGTCGTCGGTCGTCTATTGCGAACGTTGGGCGATGAGGTGCAGGTGCTGTGTATTACCCATCAACCACAAGTTGCGGCGCAGGGTCACCAACATCTTTTGGTAGAGAAGCAGCAAGGTGAACAAGCTGCGAGTCATTTACGTCAATTGACCGACGATGAGCGTGTCAGTGAACTGGCGCGCATGTCCGGTGGTGTTGAAATCAATGATGCGACGTTATCGCATGCGCGAGGACTGCTCAATAGTCGACTAAATCCTACCGCTTAGCGTATATTGAGCCATATACGCTCTATTTTGTTCGTTTTGAGTCAGCGGTAACTTGCAAAACGTTAGAAATACTCCATTTATTATCTAAACGACACTACTTTTTGATGAATATGGATGCCGCCATGCCTAAATATTTAACGCATCGTTGTTTGATTGCACCGCGTGATGCGGAAGCGATTGCACGAGATGACTTTTTCGCAGAAGCAGTGGTTTACATTGCGCGTCATGATGACGATGGTGCGATGGGCTTATTGCTGAATCGCCCCAGTTCGGTAGGCATTAGCGAACTCTTGTCCGATTTGCAAATTGTGTCTGATTTGGTCGATCCTCATGCGGTGCTGCAAGGCGGACCGCTTCGCCCTGAAGTCGGATTCGTCATGCACACTGGACAACCCGTTTGGCACTCTTCGATTGCCGTCAGTGAAAATGTTTGTATCACGACGAGCAAGGATATTTTGGAAGCGATTGCGCATAACGAAGGCGTTGATAATTATCAAATCATGCTCGGCTTCGCTAGCTGGGCACCGGGACAATTAGAAGATGAGATTAAACGCGGCTTATGGTTAGTCTGTGAACCTGATATGGAACTGTTATTTAATCTGCCGTATGACGAACGATGGTCTGCTGCCGCAGCGAAGTTTGGTGTGAACTCGCCGTGGTTGTCGAGTGAAATTGGACATGCCTGAGTTCACTGATGGTGATGTCACTTATCGGAGTGTGATGGCGTTTGATTTTGGTACGCAAAAAACGGGTGTCGCTTATGGCATGTCATTGACTGGCACGGCTTCACCGATGGCATTGCTGATCATGAAAGACGGTATTCCTGATTGGAGTGTGGTCGATAAGGTGCTTGCTGAGTGGCAACCCGAAGCCTGTTTGGTGGGGTTACCGCTGAACATGGATGATACGGAGTCAGAGTTATGCTTACGTGCGCGGAAGTTCGCCCGTCGTCTCAAGCATCGACTGAACAAACCTGTTTGGATGGTCGATGAACGGTTGACTACCCGTGAAGCGCGTGAAGATGTCCGTCAAATTAGTAGCCAACGGCGGGGTAAAGCACCCGCAGCCGATTCGATGGCAGCCGTGCTTCTCATTGAAAGTTGGTTTCGTGAACCCGCAGGTGTTTTGCCTTAGCCGTTAAAGCCTTCCGTGAGCCATCATAAAACGAGGTTGTGATGCAAAATATTCAGCCTTCAATCCCTTCGTTCGCGCTCAAAAAGCAAACATTGCTTATCTTTTGCGTGATGCTGCCTTTTTGCATGCTCTTATTCTTCGCTATGTATCTTTTCAAATTTGAAATCTTCAATTTTGATACGCAGTTGATGCGTCTAGTTCATCAGTTCACCAATCCGATCTTGGATCAAGTTGCCATTACCTTGTCTTATCTGGGTGGCATGCCTACCGCGATGGTATTGATGTTTTTGCTGAGCGGGCATAGCTGGATTAAAAAAACTAAAAATGTCTTCTTTATTTTCATCTCAATGATTGGCGCGACGAGCATTTCTTGGTTGCTCAAAGTGCTGGTCGATCGACCGCGACCCATGTTATGGCCACGATTGGTGCAGGATTATGGGGCGTCTTTTCCAAGTGGGCATAGTGTCTATGCGGCGGCTTTTGCCAGTCTATTTATCCTGATGTGTTGGCGAACGAAATGGAGATTGTCGGTTTCGGTTTTTGCGATGATGTGGATGCTGTCGATGGGCCTATCGCGCGTGTATCTGGGGGTACATTATCCCAGTGATGTGTTGGCAGGCTGGGCGCTGGGCTGGGGTTGGGTATTTTTGGTATATTTTAGCTTGAGCCAAAGAAAAATTAACCTTATCAAGGTTCAATAATCATTCATTTGCAATATTCTTATCTTATTTCCTACAAAAATTGCGCAATGACTGTCGCAATGCTCATTTAAATCCGCTTTAATCAGTATCCAATATAACGCAAGGTGACATGATGAAAACAATGATAAAGCTTTCCTTTCTTTTGGGTACTAGCCTGTTCACCACGATGGCATTTGCCGCAATTCAAAACAAAGAGCTGCACTATACTGCCGCGGATGGGACGCAATTGGTGGGCTATTATGCTTATGACGACGCTATCAAAGTAAAGCAGCCGGGGATTCTCGTGGTGCATGAGTGGTGGGGGCTGAATGACTATGCCCGTCATCGTGCGACTCAACTGGCTAAACTCGGTTATGCAGCACTTGCCATTGATATGTATGGTGAGGGAAAACATACCGAAAAGGCTGGTGAGGCGATGGAAATGATGCACAGCGTGTTTAATGATGCGTCGACATCCATGGTTCGCGCTAAAGCTGGCTTGGAGTTGCTTAAAGCGCAGCCGCAAGTGGATATCAGCAAAATCGGCGCAATCGGTTACTGTTTTGGCGGCAAGATTGTGTTGGATATGGCACGTGTGGGTCTGCCTCTGAATGGCGTTGCAAGTTTCCATGGCAATCTCACCCCAGCGACACCTGCAAAAGTAGGTATCGTTACAGCCAAAATCTTGGTGTTGCATGGCGCAGCAGATTCGATGGTGAAAGCGGGTGATGTCGCATCTTTTAAAGCGGAGATGAAAGCCGCGAATGTGCCGTACAAATTGGTGAGTTATCCGAATGCGAAGCATGGTTTCTCAAGTCCAGATGCAGATCGTTTAGCCAAAGAAAATAAAATTGATGTGGCCTATAACGCAAAGGCTGATAAAGAATCTTGGAAAGCAATGCGTCAATTTTTTAATGCGGTCTTTGCCGAAAAGCATTAATTCGAATGCTATTGATTAGAACGTGGGCAATAAAAAAACCGCTGAGCATAAAGCCAGCGGTTTTTTTACGCTTTAACAATTACTTCTTCGCAGGTTCTGCTTTTTCTTCTGAACCCGCTTTGATGACTTTTAACAGTTCAACGTCAAACACCAACACGCTGTTTGGTGGAATTGAGCTTGCACCTGTTTCACCATATGCGAGTTTCGCTGGAATGAATAGACGTGATTTACCGCCTTCTTTCATGAGTTGTAAACCTTCAGTCCAGCCCGCAATCACGCCAGCTAGTGGGAAAGTGATCGGTTGACCGCGCGCGATTGAACTATCAAACACGGTGCCATCGAGCATTTTACCTTCGTAATGCACTTGCACTTGATCTTCAGCGGTTGGCGCAGCGCCTGTACCTGCTTTAATCACTTCATATTGCAAGCCGCTTGCAGTGGTGGTGATGCCTGTCTTTTTGCCATTTTCTGCAAGGAACGCAGCGCCTTTGGCTTCGTTGTCTGCGCCCAGTTTCTGGATTTCTTTCATCGCTTCGGCATCGTGTCTTTCTTTATAAGCAATTAAGGTTTTACGCATCTCATCTTCGGTCAAGCGACTGGCTTTTTGACTATAACCGTCACGGAAGCCCGCAAAGAATTTTTCGATATCTAAATCAGTAATCGCTTCTGCATTACTTTTGCCCATCAAAAATCCGAAGCTATAGCCGACTTTTTGGTTGTCGGTGCTATTTGCAGTCACAGAAGCTGCTGAGGATGATTTTTTTGCATCAGGGGCAGCCGCATTGGCAAAGAGTACAGGGGTTAATGCGCCGCCTGTCAAAATGACTGCTAATGCAATAGGGGCAAATCTACTCATATTCGTATTCCATTGATCTATAAATTAATAGGATTTCGTGTTGATTGTTTAGTAACCGTTTGTCGTATTTTCCATAAGCTGCCCGTTTGTCGGACAAAGTCCTGAATCTGCTGCTTATATATCCGATACTATCCTCACGTCACGCGCTCTAACTTGGTTTTAGCCCGATTATTGCATGTACGTTTACAGTTACGAGTCATGGCGATGTTATTCAATATCACCCTACTTTGTCTGTAACTATTTTTTGATTAGACGCTTTTTTTTGGATTTTATTCATTACATTGCAATCACGGATGTAGAGAATAGATGAAAAGTGAACTTTCTTAGCTGAAAGTCTACTTTTGATGTTTACTGAAACTGTGTTTTGATTCACCTTCTGATGAATTAGATCGCCGTTTTATCTTGAAACAGCCAAAAAGAATCGTAGAAATTCGGTTTGGCGCTGATAGAACCGGTGCATGGTAAGGATACCTATATAGCACCACGTTAATTATAGTTAAGCGTTGTATTGAGGCGGCGGTTTTGTCTCAAAATGACAGCTTAATAATAGGTTTACAATTACCATTATCTCTGGAGTCTATTATGACTATTGAACAAACTGCGACTGAAACCCTTGCAAAAGTTGAACAAGCTGCTACTGAGACTGTAGAAAAAGCGAAAGTTGCTGCTACTGAAACTGTAGAAAAAGCGAAAGCAACAGCAACTAAAGCAAAGAAAGTTGTTGAAGCTGAAGTTGCTAAAGCTGAAAAATTGGCTGAAGAAGTAAAAACAACTGCAACTGAAGCAGTTCAAAAAGTTTCTGATCGCGTTCAAGCAGAATCAAATACTGTTGTTGAAAAAGTAAAAGGCCTCATCGCTCAATTGAAAAACATTGAAGCAGCAAACCTGTTGAAAGAAGTTCAAACCAATGGTTTGCAAGCACTGAAAAACGATTACTCATTGCTGCGCACTGCAGTGGTTGGTAACTACGAAACTTTGCAAGCACAAAGCAGCTTGAAAACTTTCGTGAATGATTTGTTGGCAAAATTCCAACCAGCAAAATAATTGCTTGTTTAATTTAAGCTTGTCACGTCCTGAAATAAGTTGACAGTTATTGAATTAAGCCAGTTGTGTTTCAC
>CAYJUB010000060.1:2324-9495 GCA_964373145.1 uncultured Moraxellaceae bacterium | reverse complement strand
GATAGATCATCACACTGCCCTGCTTTTAATCGCTGCCAACCCGCAAAAGCGATCATCGCGCCGTTATCCGTACACAACGCAGGTTCGGCATAATAAACTGTCGCGCCCATGCGTTGTAACTCTTGCTCTAATCGTAAACGCAGTGCTTTATTGGCACTCACGCCGCCTGCAATCACCAAACGTTTTAAACCCACTTGTTTGAGTGCACGAATACATTTTTTGACCAATGTATCCACCATTGCTTCTTGGAAACTTGCGGCTAAATCAGCATCTCGCCCTTGTCCTTCGACTTTCTTATATTGATTGAGAACGGCTGTTTTCATACCACTGAAAGAAAAATCTAACCCTTGGTGGAGCATTGGTCGCGGTAAGGTAAATGCCTGCGGATCACCCGATTCAGCGAGTCTGGCAACATTAGGGCCACCGGGATATGGCAAGCCCATCATTTTTGCAACTTTATCAAACGCCTCACCAGCCGCATCATCAATCGATTCGCCGAGCAGTTCATATTGACCTATGCCATAAGCCGCCATGAGCTGGGTATGTCCACCAGAAACCAATAACGCAACAAAAGGGAATTCTGGTGGGTTATCTGAAAGCAATGGTGCAAGTAAATGCCCTTCCATATGGTGTACGCCAATTGCAGGCACACCGAGAGAAAAAGCCAAGGTTCGACCAAATAGCGCACCCGTCATCAGCGCGCCCATCAAACCAGGGCCACGGGTAAACGCAATCGCCTTAATTTCAGATTTTTGGGTATTGGTTTGCGCAAGGAGTGTTTCTAAAAGCGGGATCATTTTACGGACGTGATCACGTGACGCGAGTTCGGGCACGACGCCACCATATTCGGCATGCAGGGCAATTTGACTATGCAAGACCTGCCCGATTAAGCCTTTTTCGCTATCGAATAAAGCTAAACCTGTTTCATCACAAGATGTTTCCAAACCCAAAACCAGCATAGAACTAACCTATCCCAAAATACATCGTGGGTGTCATTATAGTATTTTAATGAGCGCGAATTTGAAGTGAGAACTGAGAAATTACATCGAAATAATTCGTCCAAAGTGCAGTTAAAACACCGCAGCTTTGGACGAGAGTTGACCTGTTTATGGAGACTTAAATAAACTCCATAAACAACCAATACAACCCAGCAGATAAAGACATTGCTGCGGGTAAGGTTAATATCCACGTATACAAAATACGCTTGATCGTACCCCATTGTAGACCCGACCGATTCGCGGTCATCGTGCCTGCAACAGAACCGTTTAAGACTTGGGTGGTACTGACTGGCAGACCATAGTTATCCGCTGCTGCAATCATTGCAATCGTAGAAAGCTGAGCAGAAACACCTTGTCCGTAGTTCATTGGTTGATTACCAATTTTCTCACCGACGGTTACAGCAATACGCTTCCAACCGACTAATGTGCCTAAGCCCAGTGCCAGTGCAACCGCCACTTTGACCCACAGCGGAATAAATTGCGTGGCTTCATCTAAGTGACGACTACTATCAGTCAACACCGCTTGCTCTGCTGGTGTTAATTGCGCTAGCGAGTTATTTTTCTTTAACCGCTTCAAACACGCACTGATTAAGTAGGTATCACTACGCAAATTATGCACTTCATTGGCTGGAACTTGATCAAAAGTACCGTATTGAGTTGCAGCTTTACTGAGATTCAATTCAAGTACAGCAACCGCAGCCAGTATTTGCGGACCTTTTTCAGAACCTTGCAAATAATGCGTCAAAATCTCACGAGACTGTGCCAAATTAAGCGTCGATGAGGTTGGCGACAAGATATATGCCGTTTTTTCTGATGACACCGCAAAAGACTGAACATCCGCAGCACTCATCGATTTATTCAGAGAATATGCCGCAGGGACGATGCCGATCAATACCAGCATAATTAAGCCCATGCCCTTCTGACCATCGTTTGAACCGTGAAAAAAACTCACGCCCGCACAACTGAAAATCAACAAACCACGAATCCAAAATGGTGGGGGTAGATCCCCCTCAGGTGGCTCAAAAATTTCTGGTTTACGTGCAAAAATCAACTTAAACAATATAAAAATTAATGCGGCCAATGCAAAGCCAATTAACGGTGAAAACAATAATGCCTTGCCGACTTTAGCCGCTTGATCCCAATTGACACTACTCGACGCAATGCCATCGGGAGTCAAAAAGCGATTCATTAACCCTACACCGATGATTGAACCAATCAGTGTATGTGAGCTTGATGCAGGAATACCTAAAGCCCAAGTTCCTAAGTTCCAAATCACTGCTGCAAGCAGTAATGCAAAGACCATTGCAAAGCCTTGATTACTACCGACATTGAGAATCAACTCAACAGGCAATAACGCCAATATGCCATAGGCAACTGCGCCACTGGCAAAAAGAACCCCAAGGAAATTACATACACCCGCCAGACCCACCGCAGCATGTGAAGATAAGGCGTTGGTGTAAATGGTCGTTACTACCGCATTAGCGGTATCATGAAAACCATTAACGAATTCAAAGCTGAGTGCCACAAATAACGCAGCGCTTAACATAACCAATGGAACAAAATGCATGGCTGGCATACTAGCCAAATCCGTCGTCAGCGAAAGACCGATATAGATCAGTGCCGCAAAGATCACAAAAATGAACGTTGGCTTGAAGAGCGGATGAATTGGTTTTTCAACCTTGGATGTTACTGAGGAGTTCTGACTCATAGAAACGATTCTTTGTTAAAACGTCTTGAATGGAAATCATCGAATTAGATTTTCGACTTGGAAAAAACCGTCGCGTTACTCAACCTTAATCGGGTAAGAATTTAAGCAAGATGACAGTTTTATGACAAAAATACTGTGAACGGCGGCATATTATCACAGGTTGCATTCACGCTCATTGATTACCTGATAGAATAGCGATCAATTGAATATGTTATTTTTAAAATCTGCGCTCGGATCGATACCCTCGATTTAAGCTTATCGTCAAAGAGTTTATCAAAGCGCAGCTTTATCCCTGATTCGGAGTTTCGTCTACAAATGTCTACCCCAGCCATCAATGCCTTAAACTTAAAAACCCAATTAACAGAATTACTGAAGAAAAGAATTCTGATTATTGATGGCGCGATGGGCACCATGATTCAGCGGCATAAATTAGAAGAAGAAGATTATCGCGGCGAACGTTTTGCTGATTTTGAACATGATGTCAAAGGTAACAATGACCTTTTAGTACTCACTCAGCCGCATATTATTCAAGGTATTCATGCGCAATATCTTGAAGCTGGCGCGGACATTATCGAAACCAATACCTTTAATGGTACGCAAGTGTCGATGGCTGACTATCACATGCAGCATCTGGTCAGTGAAATCAATACCACTGCTGCCCGCTTAGCGCGCGAAGTTTGTGATGAATACACAGCAAAGAACCCTGACAAACCTCGTTTTGTTGCAGGCGTACTTGGGCCAACATCACGGACTTGTTCGATCAGCCCAGATGTGAACAATCCAGCATTTCGTAATGTGACCTTTGACGAACTTGTTGAAAACTATGTACAAGCGACCCATGCGCTCATCGAAGGCGGTTCGCACATTATTCTGATTGAAACCGTGTTCGATACCTTGAACTGTAAAGCGGCAATCTTTGCGGTGAAGACGGTTTTTGAAGAACTCGGTTATGAATTGCCTTTAATGATTTCAGGCACGATTACCGATGCGTCAGGTCGTACTTTGTCTGGGCAAACGGCTGAGGCGTTTTGGAACTCAGTGCGTCATGCGGATCTTTTATCGATAGGTTTTAACTGTGCGCTGGGCGCGGATGCCATGCGTCCACACGTCAAAACTGTCGGTGACAAAGCGGATACTTTTGTTTCTGCACATCCAAACGCTGGTTTGCCAAACGCGTTTGGTGAATATGACGAAACGCCAGAACAAACCGCTGAATTCATTCGCGAGTTTGCCGAAAGTGGTTTGATCAATATCACGGGCGGTTGCTGTGGTACAACGCCAGCGCATATTGCGGCGATTTATAACGCCGTGAAAGATTATGCGCCGCGTCAGATTCCAGACATTGAACCTGCTTGCCGCCTCTCTGGTTTAGAGCCGTTTAACATCACCAAAGACTCACTCTTCGTCAACGTCGGTGAACGTACCAACGTCACAGGTTCAAAGAAATTCGCACGCCTCATTCGTGAAGAAAACTACACCGAAGCACTTGCCGTTGCGCTGGAACAAGTCCAAGGTGGCGCGCAGATCATCGACATCAACATGGACGAAGGCATGTTGGATTCAGAAGGTGCAATGGTCACTTTCTTGAATATGATCGCGTCCGAGCCTGATATTTCCATTGTGCCCATCATGATCGATTCCTCGAAATGGGAAATCATCGAAGCAGGTTTGAAATGCGTACAAGGTAAACCTGTCGTCAACTCGATTAGCTTAAAAGAAGGTCACGCTGAGTTTGTTGAAAAAGCCAAACTGTGCCGCAAATATGGCGCAGCCGTCATCGTCATGGCCTTTGACGAACAAGGTCAGGCAGATACTGCCGCGCGTAAACGCGAAATTTGTGAACGCTCTTACCGTGTGCTCGTCGATGAAGTCGGCTACCCTGCTGAAGATATTATTTTTGATCCAAACGTCTTTGCGGTCGCCACCGGGATTGAAGAACATAATAACTACGCAGTTGATTTCATCGAAGCGACTGGCTGGATTAAACAAAATCTACCACACGCGATGATCTCTGGCGGTGTCTCTAACGTCTCGTTTTCGTTCCGTGGTAATGAACCGGTCCGCGAAGCGATTCATGCGGTGTTCTTGTATTACGCGATCAAGCAAGGCATGACGATGGGCATCGTCAACGCGGGTCAGTTGGCAATTTATGATGATATTCCGCAGGAACTCAAAGACTGCGTCGAAGATGTGATTCTCAATAAACGCGCAGACGGCACAGACCGTATGCTCGAAATTGCTGAAAAATATAATGGTAAAGGCGCTGTTCGTGCCACTGAAAATCTCGATTGGCGCAATGCACCAGTGAGTAAACGTTTGGAATATGCCTTGGTCAAAGGCATCACGGCGTTCATCGATGAAGACACCGAAGAAGCACGATTAGAAGCCAAACGTCCGTTAGATGTGATCGAAGGTGCGTTGATGGCAGGCATGAACGTGGTCGGCGACTTGTTCAGCGAAGGCAAAATGTTCTTGCCGCAAGTGGTGAAATCCGCACGCGTCATGAAGCAAGCTGTGGCGTGGTTGAACCCGTACATCGAAGCGGAAAAAGTGGTCGGTTCGAGTAAGGGCAAAGTGCTGATGGCAACCGTCAAAGGCGACGTCCATGATATTGGTAAAAATATCGTTGGCGTGGTGCTCGGTTGTAACGGTTATGACATCGTCGATCTCGGCGTGATGGTTTCTGCTGAAAAAATCCTTAAAACCGCGATTGAAGAAAAAGTCGACATCATCGGTTTGTCTGGTTTGATCACACCAAGTCTCGATGAAATGGTTTTCGTTGCCAAAGAAATGCAACGTCAGGGCTTCAAAATTCCGCTCATGATTGGTGGTGCAACGACTTCAAAAGCCCATACCGCAGTTAAAATTGATCCGCAATATCAAAATGATGGTGTCATCTATGTTGCCGATGCGTCACGCGCAGTAGGTGTTGCAACAACATTGCTTTCACCAGAAATGAAACCAAAGTTTCTTGCTGAACGTCGTGCAGAATACGAAGAAGTGCGTATTCGTATCGCCAACAAAACACCGAAAACACCGAAACTGACTTATGCGCAATCCATTGAAAATGGCTTAACAACCGATTGGGAAACCTATCAGCCGCCAGTGCCGAAACAACTGGGTGAAGTGGTTTTTGAAGAGTATCCACTTGATCAATTGGTTCCATACATTGACTGGACACCGTTCTTTATTTCTTGGTCATTGGCAGGGAAATATCCTGCGATTTTGACCGATGACGTTGTCGGTGAAGCGGCACGCGATTTGTTTGATAACGCGCAAACCATGTTGAAAGACTTGGTGGACAATAAACTTGTCACCGCGAAAGCAGTCTTCAAATTACAGCCTGCAAGTCGTAGTGCAGCGGATGATCTTGAAGTGTATAGCGATGAGTCGCGTGAAACGGCGACGCATACTTTCTTCCATTTGCGTCAACAAAGTGACAAAGCGACTAAGCAACCGAACTACTCGCTCGCAGATTACATTGCGCCGAAAGAATCTGGTGCGAAGGATTATTTGGGCGGCTTTACGGTGTCGATTTTTGGTGCGGAAGAAATGTCGCATGAGTATCGAGCAAAAGGCGATGACTTCTCGGCAATCTTGGTTCAGTCTCTGGCGGATCGTTTAGCCGAAGCGTTTGCTGAGCATTTGCATGTGTTGGTTCGTAAAGAATATTGGGGCTATGCCGCTGACGAAGTCTTGAGCAATGATGATCTGATTAAAGAGAAATACGTCGGTATTCGTCCTGCACCAGGCTACCCTGCTTGCCCTGAACATTCGGAAAAAGCCACGTTGTTTAATTGGCTCGACAGTACCAATAAGATCGGCACGCAACTCACCGAAAACTTCGCGATGTGGCCACCGTCATCAGTCAGTGGCTTCTATTATTCACATCCTGAAAGTGATTACTTCAATGTCGGAAAACTCAGCAAAGATCAGATTGAGTCTTATGCCAAGCGCAAGGGTTGGAGTGTTTCTCTGACTGAGCGTTGGTTAGGGCCGAATTTGGATTATGAAGCGAATTGATTAATGTTCCTCACCCTTCAAGGGGGAGGTTAGGTGGGGGATGGTTTGCCCCCTACACTCTGACTCTCTCCTGAGGAGTGAGTAATTTTTAAGCTTTTTTATTGACAGTAAATATTTAATTCATTAAATTATCTTACAGTTCATAGACACTACAGACTCAGAAGAGCTGAAAATTGATGAATATTAGTAAGGTCGATCCTTACTAATAAGGGTTTGGTAACCGATATCAATTGGGTATTTTACATAAGTAAATACAGTAGTGCCTCTCAAATAAGAGCATGGTCTTTTAGAGAGTTTAATCAAATCCATGTATCCGTAAGCGACAGCCAAAACGACTACGGCATCAAAACTTTAAGGAGTTTTTATGCCCGTTCGTCAGACCGCGCTAAAAGAACAAACATTATCTCAGTACAAAAATCATTCATATGAGTACCTATTACTT
>CAYJUB010000060.1:0-2314 GCA_964373145.1 uncultured Moraxellaceae bacterium | reverse complement strand
ACTTTCATGGTTACTCAAGGGTGGTTGGGAAGCCAGTAAACCAAGTGTTGACTTAGGTTTAAAAACAGATGTTCAAGTTTCAGATGGTCGAACCTTATACCGTATTCAAGTCAAAAGCTTAGATTCTATTGATGACAATATGCTCGTTGAAAATAGATGGGGCGATGCTGATATAGATTTTGTCGTCTATTTTTCAAGAAATGCTGACTGGGGATATATCACTCCTGCTTTCAAAGCCAATCGAAAGCGGTTGAATTCATCCAATCATATTCACTTTCACCAAAACCCAGAATCTTTTCTAAATGCATTTAGTATGATTTAAGCAACCTACTTTTTATGAATAAACTCATTCTCGATTAATCGGGAATGAGTTTTCTATCGACAAACAACACCCCATTCAAATGATCCACCTCATGCTGCACAATCCGCGCAGGGAAACCCTCATAAACCGTTTCAACCACGTTGCCTGTTAGAGTCTGATAACGCACTTTCACCACTTGCGCTCGTTCAACCTGACCACGCTCATTCGGCACACTCAAACACCCTTCCTCACCGAAACAAGTCTCTGGTGAAAACGCCAAAATCTCAGGATTTACCATAACCACCGCATCCATCTCAGGCGCATCGGGGTAACGTTCATTTGGGCGAGACGCAACAATGATCACACGCTTAGAAATATAAACTTGCGGCGCAGCAATCCCGACACCATGACGTTCGGACATCGTTGCATGCATGGCAGAGGAAAGTTGCTCTAACCACACACTATTAAACTCACTGTCTGCAACATGCGCGGCTTTGAGTTTTAAAATGTCTTCACCACGCAGCGCAACTGGCAAAATCACACTCATATACAAACCCTATGATTAATTGAATCCAATAAAAAACTCCCCTGACGGAGAGTTTTTGAATCGCACTTGAATTAGATGTGTTTCTTTAATTCTTCTTCAACAATATCAATTTCTAATTGGCTAAATTTACGAATTTCGCCTTCTGCATGCTTTTCAAGAAATCCACCCACTAAAGGGACATGCACTTTGACAGTCCAGATTAATGTGATGTCCAACTTTTCACTATTACCCGTCACTTTACGGTCAGCTTTTGCTTCTAAAGGTAAATTTGCACCTAATTCCACTGTAGACGTGAGCTGTTTCAAATTAGTGATATCAGTACGTTTTAAACGAAATGCATTTTTAAGTAATTTTTTTGCGATATCTGGAATATTGACATCAAGGTTATATTCACGACGCATGGTGTAAATATCACCAACAGTCTTTGATTCAAGAATTTCCAAGTTTTCACCCGGAATACGTCTACACACCGCTTCGTGCAGTGATGTATCTGCGGTCAGCTCTGTAAAGCGTTCTAGCGAAACGCCATGAATTGTTTGATTAATCGTAAATTTATGCGTCATAGGATTTCATTTCACTATATTTGAGGTTATTAAGTCAGCCCGCACAAGTATATCATTCTCATTTAGAGAACAAAGTTCTCGATTGTAAAAAATATGGAAGAATGTTCGGATATTATTTTTATTTTGATGTTGGGGTTGTGAATTGATCATCGCGACCCTATGTTAATTTGACAAGGCACTATGTCAACAACTATCAGGACAATCCATGATGAGCGGCTCTCAAAATACAATTATGATTGATGGCAAGCAACGTTATTACGAACCCGCACCAACCGATATGAATGTCGAGGCATTCCGTCAAGTCGTCACGAGCCGTCGCTCAGTGCGTAAATTCACGGACAAACCAATTCCAAAAGAAGTCGTGGATGATTGCTTAGATATGGCAATGCTTGCACCGTGTTCTTCTGGCCTACAGCCTTGGGAGTTCTACGTCGTCCGATCAAAAGATAAGAAAGCCAAACTGGTGAAAGCCTGCATGAGTCAGTTTGCGGCCAAGACTGCTGCTGAATTGATTGTCTGTGTTGCGCGTACGGATCGCATCGGCGATTACGCGCAAAAAGTGCTTCATGATTGGCCTACACCCAACATGCCGACTCTTGTAAAACGTTACTATCAGCTGATTCCTTACAACTATGCTCCAGGTCCGCTCAACAGTTTCGGCATGATGAAGAAAGTGGCTGTCTCTGTCGGTGGTTTGCTCACTCCTGTTCCGCGTGGTCCGTTTACCCAAAAAGATTTGGACTTATGGGCTGCAAAAAGTACTGCGCTTGCCTGTGAAAACTTGGTTTTAGCGTTCCGCGCGCATGGTTTTGATACATGCATGATGGAAGGATACGATGAGCAACGTGTTAGTAAACTGCTGAACCTACCTAATCGCGCATTTCCAATTATGGTGATTGGTGC
>CAYJUB010000059.1:0-9638 GCA_964373145.1 uncultured Moraxellaceae bacterium | reverse complement strand
CTGAGGCACAGATTGATCTTTTTGGACCTTGTCGTTGGCATAGCGAATCTGCAATTTACCATCGGCTTCAACTGTCACGATTGCTGGACGTTCTTTAGACACAGACAATGGATCACTGACAGCTTTGGGTAAATCAACCGTCAAACCAGCCGTGATCATCGGTGCTGTGACCATAAAGATCACCAGCAACACCAACATCACGTCGATATAGGGCACGACATTCATATCACTTTTAAGTGGTTTCTTTACGCGCGCAAAAGGGCTACCTGATAATGCCATTTAGCTTGCCTCACGCTGTAATAAGCCCGTTAACTCTTCAGCAAACAGAACACGCTGTTGATAGACCGCTTCACTTTTGGCGCTAAATCGATTGAAGGCCAATACTGCCGGGATCGCAGCAAAGAGACCGATGGCCGTAGCAATCAATGCTTCAGCGATACCAGGTGCTACAGCAGCAAGGGTAGCCTGCTGAACTTGGGATAAACCCATGAATGCATTCATGATGCCCCATACCGTACCGAACAAACCGATATACGGCGCGACGGAGCCAATACTGGCGAGTAGGGGAAGGCCTTGCTCAAGCGGCGTTTGTTGACGTGCAAGCGAAACCCGCAGCATACGCTCAGTACCTGCTAGACGCTCCTCACGGCTCACACCTTTTTGGCGTAACTTGACAAACTCTGAGAAACCTTCATAAAAAACAGCCTCATGGCCTTGTTTCTTTGGATTGACTTGTGCTTTTTGAAAAAGGGTTTTGAGTTCAGCACCCGACCAAAAGATTTGTTCGAAGTGATGATCTTCTTTATTCACCTTGCTGTGTAAAAGCTCAAGCTTTGCGATCAAATACCAACCATAAACAGATGCTGCAAAAAGCAGAATCATGACAAACTTAACAATAACACTCGCATGAGTGATTAAATCAATAAAACTGAGAGTAGGAGCGGCCATTGGTTATCACTATCTAAATAAGAAAAAAGTTCAAAAAATAAATCAATTAAAACATCAAGCAAATTCAATTTATTGCATTACGAAAAACAGCTCATTAGATTCTTTCTCTAAAGCAGCTATTCAATCCTGTAATGCAAGCTGTACCAATGCGCGAATATTGTCGGGTAGACGACGCGGCTTTAACTTTTCATCCAAACACGCAAGCGTAACGATTGCCGTCGCGATAATAACGCGCTTCGTCACACCGTTGATGACGTCATCTCGTTCAATTCGCTGTTTGAGCACAAAAGATGCCGCACCGCATGATACCGCTTCAATGGTGACGATGAGCAGATTATCCATGATTGCGGGTTGGTGATAAGTGATTTGTAACTGATAGACGACGAAAGAAAAAGAAGATTTCAGTAAACTTTCTTGATTGTTCGTCAGCGTATCGATGGCTAAAGCACTGTTTTCACCGCTAAAAAGATAATGATCGATCCCTTGTGCACGTAACCACTCAGTACGTGTTCGCTCCATATATTTCAGATGATTGGCGTGATAAACAATACCGCCAGCATCTGTATCTTCAATATAGACTCTAAAAGGGTAGGAAAAGAACTTTCTATGCGGCATAAGTTATGTGCACTGTGATAAGGAGTCGAAGACGATTAAACGATTGATCATCATAAAGAGGATGAAAAAAAGATTAAACAGACCATCCGTTTAACTCACGATAGACTTTGGTAACCAATCACTTTCAATCAACTGCTCAATCGTTGATCGTATCTGAAAAGATTAGGCGATCTATACGTTGTTGTCATACAGATTAAGTGATTTTTATAAAATTTCAGTAAAAGATCAGCATGAGTGAACAATCTCATTAGGCTCTAAAGAACACACCACCATCGGAATGCACTTCAATGTCGACTTTGGTCAATCCCTGACCCTTGCATGGGCCAAACACACACACGCCATCTTCAACTTGAAACAGGGCACCATGATTGGCACAAATTAGAAATTCGCGATCCATATCCATGAACTGATTTTCTTGAAATTCAAGGCTCACTCCTAAATGCGGGCAATGGTTCAGATACGCATAAAACATCCCATCACGCTGAGTTACGATCACTTCACCTTTCTGCGTATCAAAGCTTCGCGCATCACGCTCATCGACTTGCTCAGTTTTACATATCATTTCCACGTTGCACCCCGCATTCATAGATCTATTACTCTTAAAAATTAAGCCTTAGACAGCGTTTTATCTAATATTTCAGCATATTGCTCACGGCGTAAACGCGCACCGAACTGACCCACTAATGTCGATGAAATCGCAGTCGCCAAGAACCCACAATCGCTGAGCGTAAAGCCACGACTTAAGCCAAATAAGAAAGATCCTGAGAACGCATCGCCAGCACCATTGGTATCTAGCACTTGAGGTGCAACTTGGGGCGGGACGGGGATAACGACATCGTCATAGCCAATCAGAGCACCTTCGGCACCACGGGTGACCACGACCAATTTACTGTGCTTTAACAGTGCTGGTAGGGCCTGCTCAAGAGAGGCTTCGCTTGTGAACATGAGTGCTTCTAGTTCATTACAGAACAAAATATCAACGCCATCATCGATTAGATCAACCAAACCTTCACGCGCATATTGAACCATTGCAGGGTCTGATAAGCTAATCGCAATTTTTGTCTTCTGGGCTCGTGCTTGTAAGCGAGCATGACGAACGGCATCGCGAGCTGTTTGACTTGTCGCAAGGTATCCTTCGATATAAAGATACTGCGCGCTTTGTAGTGGCGTTAAGTCTACTTGATCAATGGACAAGTCGGTCGTAATCCCGAGATAGGTATGCATCGTACGTTCACCATCGGGGGTGATCAAAACCAGACAGGTACCTGTAGTACCCGTACCTTCAGAGATTGGTGAAACATGTACGTTTGCCGCGGCCAAATCCTTCAGATAAAACTGACCGAGCCGATCATTACCGACACGACATGCATAGAACGCTTGGCCGCCTAAAGCACTGAATGCATAGATCGAATTCGCACCTGAACCGCCGCTGACTTGGCCAGCACTGGTCGTGTGGTTATTCAAAGCAGCAATGAGTGCGTATTGCGCATCGCTATCGGCAAGTTGCATGGTGCCTTTGGTTAAACCCGTTGAGCTTAAAAAGTCGTCTTGGATTGCGTATTCTTGATCGACCAGCGCATTACCGATCCCATAAAGCTCAACTGACATACAAGGAGTTCCCAAAGTATTATTTAAATCAAATATTTAATTAGCAAAAGCAATGAATTACGTCTGAAATCAAACGTACACTCATGCGGATTGTAATAAGAGTATAAACAACGAAATGAACCTAAAATCAATTCGACTTTAAAGGATTGCATCAATTGATGTAATTCTGACTTCCACGGCATCAAAAGTCAAAATTAGTTCCATAAATCTATGCGTAAAAGAGCCTAATAGAATCAAAAGGCTAGAGTTCTCTTTAGAAGATTTGATCCCACATAACACCATATCCATATGAATATTCAATAGCCAACATCACACAAGAGAATTTCTCATGGTGATCCATATGCCTAAATTTCGTCCAACCTCCACCCAAAATGATGTAATAGCTTCTAGCGCAAATTTCACCGTTAACTAGCCAGTTGGTAGCTTGACAATTGATACAAATAACCTCGAAGATAACTGCAAATATAAATTTGCATTAAGGTTTAAGGGATGACTACTAGTTTCTTTTTTTTACAGGCAAATAAAAATCACAAAAATAGTGAATTTATTGATCAAATCGAAGAGTATTGTAATCGTACTAAACAGCAAGGTTATCTCATAAGTCGCCCACTAGGCGATAATAAGTACAATTACGAATACGAAGAATCACTTGTACTTTTAATTCCAAAGCATCAAATTGGATTTATAAATTACAGTAACTCTGATGATAATTTTGAAAATTTTGTTGATGATTTTATTGAAGATCTTGGATCAATTTCTGATAAATATAGATATAAAGATGTCGTAGGCAGACCAAGAAGCTGGAATGTTGATTTAATTAATCGTTATAAATATGACAACAATACCTTCGACCTACAAGCTTACCTTAATAGCACTTTAATTGCAGATCCTGAAAGACAAAGAATATGTGAACTTTTGATTTCTCTTTTGACTGGGAGCATTAATGACATAGAAAAGGTAAAGGCTAATATTCCAACATATATTCTTGATAAAGTTAAACAGAAAATTTTATTATTTGATGGTGATCAAACTCGATTTGTATATCAAGCTCAAACGAAGCAAACAATTCGCATTCAAGGCTTATCTGGAACTGGAAAAACTGAGCTTTTACTCCATAAACTGAAAGAAATATATGTTACTTCCACCGAATCTAGAATAATGTTTACCTTTCACAGTAAAATCCTTGCAGATAGTTTAAAACAGAGAATACCAGATTTCTTCAATTTCATGAAAGTCGAACAGCAGATTGTATGGAATGAGCGGTTGTGGTGTACTCATGCATGGGGAAGTGGGGCAGATATAAACTCTGGTGCATATCGTTATATTTGTCATTTTTATGGATTACCTTTCGGTCGTTATTCACCTTACACGACGTTCGACGACGTATGTAAGCTAGCATTAGATTCATTAAAAAAATAGAATATAATGAATTTGCATTTGATTACATGCTTATTGATGAAAGTCAAGATTTTCCAGAATCTTTTTTTGAGCTTTGCAGCATGGTAACTAAAACCGAAGTTTATATAGCGGGCGATATATTTCAAAGTATATTCGATGATAAGATCACAAATAGCATATTTCCTGACTACTTACTCAGTAAATGCTACAGAACAGATCCTCGTACTTTGATGTTTGCGCATTCTCTTGGTATGGGACTATTTGAAAATAAAAAGCTCCGATGGTTAGAGGATAAAGAGTGGGCTGCTTGTGGTTACTTGATTCAAAAGAATTCAGATAATTCAGCGTACATGCTAAAGCGCGAACCTTTAAGAAGATTTGAAGACATTGATAATACTCAAATTCCAAGTGTGGAAATTGTTAAAATTAGTGATGATTTTTATAAAAACTCTATAACTCAAATAGTCAGAATCTTGCGTAAAATTAAAGATGAAAATCCAACAGTAACAGTTGATGATGTTGGAATAATAATTATGGATAGGAATGAGAAGACATATCTTCTTGCAGATGAATTAGAATTAATTGTTCCCCGCGAAATAGGATGGCAGATTAATAAGGCTCACGAGTCTAAGCGTAAGTTAAAAGGAGCATTATTCGTAAGTAATAGAAACAATGTTAAAGGGCTTGAATTTCCATTTGTCATATGTGTTACAAGAAAAATATTTGATACTTATACATATAGAAATGCTCTTTATATGACACTAACACGATCTTTTTTGCAAACATATGTACTTATGTCCGACTCACAAAATGCTGATATTCTTCCAAGCATTGAAGCAGGGCTAAAGCATATCAATGATGATGGTTATATTATTGCACAGGTTCCTTCAGAAAGTGAAAAGCTAGTAATACAAACCTCTATAAAACATTCTGAAAGCTCTATGTCGTTCTATGATTTTACAATTAAAATTTTTGATGAAATTGATGTATTGCCTATATTCCGAGAAACTCTATTAGACGCAATTAAAAAAATTGTTGGAGAGGATTTTGATAGCGACAATATTAGAGAAATTGCAAAATTTCTTTATAAGAAAATGCTTGAGGCGAAATAAATGAAACGTTTTGAATTTTTCATTGATAAAAATCAAATTGAGTGGATTTTTAATAAGCCAATAAGAAATAAATATGACATTTTAATTATTGTCATTAAAACCGTAAAAATTATGCTGCTAAATTTAGCAGTCGAAGAGAGTATTAGGGCAGGCCGTATAATTCTCCAAGTATCTGATATGAGCCGTCTTTTTTTTGTGTCGGAACACAAAATATTTTCAATTTGCTTTCCGTTTTTTGTTCAGTTTGTTAAAGGTAAATTCCGTTTTTATTCTCATAGCCATGAGAATATAGATAGTAAGACTACTTCGGATTTGCTTTCACTGCTTATAGGTGAGAATGAAATCGGAGTTTTGGAGCATCTAGATGTTCTAGATTTTGCAGAGCCCATTGTCGATGCTTGTGCTTTTGACTCGCAGTTATGGGCTCTATTTCGAGACTTACTTATTTATGAAAATGGCTATATCAGATATGACTATGACACAGCTAGATCTAACGGCCATAAACACCCATTGAATCATTTAGATGTTTTCTATTCTCCGTCAGCTACTTTTAAACTTGGTATGCAGCACACAATTAACCACGACTATTTTACTGATATTTTAGACATTGCAACAAATTGTCACTACGTCATTTCAGCTAAATAGAAGTTCACATACGACTGATTAGAATTTGCGTTAGCGCAAATTCTAGTTTTATTCGTTTTAAATTTCTCTCTCTTGACGGCTCCCGACAACTCGCAAAGACATGTGCAGAACGCCGGTTTTGAGAGTCGAAAAACTAAATGATGTGCAATTTTGGAATAAAAATAAAATTATATAGAGTTAGAGGAGTAGCTGTGTGGTGTAATATACGCCATACATTTATTAAAATATGTAATGAGTTAGGTAATAATATGGCCAAATTGCGTTTGTTTGTGTCTTCCACTTGCTATGATTTAGGCATGCTGCGTTCTGAACTTCGACCCTTTATTCTCAACTTAGGCTATGAGCCAGTTATGAGCGAGTATTCTGATGTCTTATTTGACCCTAGAACTCACTCGCATAAGAGTTGTGTAAATGAAGTATCATCTTGTGATATGGTAATTTTAATTGTGGGATCTCGTTTTGGTGGAACTGCACTTCCATCGGCATCAGATGATCTCGACTTTTCAATTTTAGAGAATCTATCAAATAAAACAGACGTGCTAAAATATAAAGATAAGTTATCAATTACTCAGATAGAGATTTTACAAGCCATTCATAAAAATATTCCTATTTACGTATTTGTCGATGACAAAGTCCTCTACGAACATCATGTATATGAAAAAAATAAAGAAAATTCTGCGATTATTGATCTAATTGAATTTCCATCAATTCAAAATAAAAGTTCAGCTAAATATATTTTTGAATTTATCAATTATTTAACTCATCGAGTTACGAATAATGCTATACACCCTTTTAGTAAATTAGAGGATATAAGAATACATCTTTTGAGTCAGTGGTCTCAATTATTTCAAAGACTAATCTATGAAGATCGAAGCAGAGATAAGGATGCAACAAAGTATCGCGATTTCTCGGAACGTTTAGAAGATTTGAAAACGGTTATTCTTACTTCTATCAGCACACCTGATTTAAAGATAATTGCAAAAGGGGCTATTCAGTTTCGACGCCTAGTAAATTTTGTCGCATCGCTGAAAAATATAAATAGCGACCATGTACTCCGTTCCTCGATGACGTGGAGTGAGCTTCTTTCGCTAGCAAAAATTGTTGATACTCTGCCTATTGATGTATCTGGTCATCCAAGTAATTCACGTTGCTATATAGTTTTGGAAGACCGAACATTTTACATAACACGCTTTACTGCGAGGGGCTTTGTTAATATTGAACGCGATTGGAATGAGTTTACTCAGATTAGTAATGATGCTAGACAGGCTATTGTAGGTGCATTGCTGGAAGACCAATCTGTATATATCCCCATACTAAGATACTTCAATGAAAATTTCGACGATTATTTGATCGAACAGGCAAACCCCAAAATTGTAAACTCTGCGCACCAAATTGTCTTTGATGAGTAATTTCATTAATTACAACTCAATTAGTAAGAAGCAGAGATGATTTGTAGTAAGAAGCAGAGATGATTTGCTTAGAGAAGCTCCATTAAACATAGAGCTGACAGAAAAAGACCTAGAGTGGGTTAAGAAAAGCCAAAAGGATTCAATCAAGTAGTAGCAACTGATGCCGCAAACTATGTAGTTACGGAGTCTGTTGCATATATTAAAACTTATGTATAACAAAATAAAAATACTTTAATTAAAGTTTAATCTGTTGTTCATTGAAAATGAAATGGATTGTTGCTTATAAACATAATCATTGCGCAACGCTGAAAAGCAGCTTAGCTCTGAATAGTTGCAAAAAAAGTTTAAGGTGTTGCTTAAAGCTGATCGAAGAAATTTGCTCAATTTGGGGTTGAAAATTAAGTTTCTGCCACTATTTCTTATCAAGTCTAGTAGTGTCATTTGTAGGCAACGCTGTTGCCTGTTAAACGTAGTGTATCGTTTGATGAGAGGTAATAAACAAATTACCACGTCAACTCTAACTCACTAAAATTTATAAATATTCGGGGTGGTTGATGAATACAAAAGTCTCTGATAGTAATTATTTGCAAAAGAATAAAACGTTTGTTAACTATATTGAACTTGAGAGAAAGGCTCATGAAGAAAAGCCTACAAGGTTAACTGAAGCGGCTCTTAGAGCTGAGTCGGCACTTTCGACTGAGGCATATGATTCTATTGAAGTGCGTTTTTCTCCAGTCGTCGAAGCATTGCTGAAGGTTAACGAATTTATATCAGTTACTGCGGAAGATTTTAAAGAAGCAGAAAGTCATTATCAGGAAATTTCTGAAGCCATTGTTTCGGAATTAAGATGGAACTCTGATGAAATTGCAATTCATCCTCAAGGCTCAGTTGCTACAGGAACTTTGATAAGATCTACTTTTCCAAATGAGCGTTTTGATATTGATGCGATTTGTGAAATTGCTTCGTTAGAAATTGGTAGAAAAAGTCCAAATGAATTCTTTCAAGATATTGGTAAGAGTTTGAAGTTACTGGATCACAACATCAAGATTACTCCAAAAAAACGCTGCTGGCGTATTGAATGGGTTGGTGAGAAATTTTATATCGATTTAACCCCTTCGGTCACTACTAAGCCAAATGATACTCAAATGCTTAATGAGAGCACAAAGTCCGATGTGGCTTATGAGGCTACCGAGATTTGGGTTGTCAACACTCCTACAAATAGATGGCAGTCAAGTAATCCTAAAGGCATGCGTCAGTGGGTAAATGACCGTAATTTAGAGTCTCAAGTCTTAGTTCGAAAAAAATTAAAAATTGTTACAGAAGGTTATGATTCCATTACTGCTTCAGTAGAGGGTGTTCCTAGTCAAGATATAGCGGCTAACGATCTGTTACTTCTCGCAATACGTTTATTTAAACGTCATAGAGATATGATGGTTAGAAATAATAAAATTAATAAAGATTACAAACCTATTTCTATAATTATAGTAACTCTTCTAGGTCAATGTGTGGCTGCAATGGCTGCGAACAATCGGTCTTTTAGGTCTATTCCAGCATTTATGGAAGATGTTGCTTATACGCTGCCAAAGTTAATCGACGAAGAGTTAGGATATCCCAATATTCCAAATCCTACTGCATCAAATGAGAATTTTGCTGATCGTTGGTTGGAAGATGAAGGAGCTCGTCAAAAAACATTTAATGCTTGGATTTCTGAGCTAAAAAAAGATCTTTCAATATTAGTAAGTGCAACTTCGGACTTAAAAAGGTTCGAAATTATTGGGGATATTTTTGGCTATAGTGGGTCGACAGGTGGACCTTCAGGCGGCGGGAATGGCGGTATTGCTATTCATAAACCAGCTTCGCCAAGTAGTAATGTTCCAAAAACTGGGCTCGCATGATTGTTAGT
>CAYJUB010000058.1:0-9681 GCA_964373145.1 uncultured Moraxellaceae bacterium | reverse complement strand
ATGCCGTGTCTTCTAAGGTCGTTACCGTTGAGTCAGCACCGGTAGGCGCATCATTCACAGAAGTCACATTAAACGTAATGGTATTTGCAGTTGGGTCAGTATTAATACCACCATTTGCAGTGCCACCGTTATCTTGCACTTGGAAAGTGAAGTTAGTGTAGCCGGTACCATTCGCATTCGAAGCGCCAGTAAACGTTAATTTATTAGCAGCAATGTCTGATGCCAAAATACTCTGACCAGCAGTCACCGCAACACCGTTCAGCAACAAACTTCCTGCGGTTGGAAGTGTACCTACTTTGACACTCAGTAAGGTATTTGCTCCTGATGCACTTGCTGCATCGACTGAATCAGTGAAGCCAAAGTCAGCTTGAGTGAAAATATAAGCGGTATCTTCTACGGCTGTGAGCGTTGTATCTGCGCCTGAAGGCGCATCGTTGACTGGAGTGACATTAAACGTAATGGTATTTGCAGTTGGGTCAGTATCTACTCCACCATTAGCAGTGCCGCCGTTATCTTGGACTTGGAAAGTGAAGTTTGCGTAGCCTGTGCCATTCGCATTCGCAGCAGGAGAAAATTTGAGTTGATTGGCAGCAATATTGGCCGCAGAAACGCTTTGACCCGCGGTCACCGCAACGCCATTCAGCAACAAGCTACCTGCGGTTGGAAGCGTACCTATAATCACGTTAAGTAAGGTATTTGCACCTGAATCACCAGAATTACTAAAGCCAAAGTCCGCTTGGGTCAATGTATAAGTAGCATCTTCATTTGTGGTAATCGTTTTATCAGCGCCAGCTGGAGCCTCATTGATATTAGAGACGCCTATGGTAAATACTTTGCTATTAGTTGCGCCATTACTATTTGTCGCTACTACAGTGATACTTTTGCTCGTCGCTGTTTCGAAATCCAAAAGACTCGCATTGGCAACAGTCACCGCACCCGTATTAGGATCAATTGCAAAACAGCCACCAGCACTATTACTCAGGGTATATGTCACTGCAGGACCGACATCAATATTAGCAGCAGAAGCAGTAATACCAACCAAGGTACCATTTGTTGCATTTTCTGCAACAGTGTTAGTAGCGGCATTGGTATCAGAAACCGCACCAACCCCTGTACTCGTTATTTGAATATCATCAAGATAGAATCCTTCAAAATTATTATTGATAGAATCACCAGATGCAAAACTGAATCGAATTTGAACGTTACTTCCCGCGTAAGCACTCAAATCCAAACTCTTTGAAGTCCATGCACCCGCTTGTTGTAAGAAAGTACCTAGCGCTACAAAACTACCACCATTCTGCGCAATCTCAATCGTTGCTCGATCCCAAGCACCATTATTTCCAGCATCTTCTGTTAACAAAATATAATTAAAGCTGAGCGTTGATACGCCACTTCCCAAACTAACTACTGGCGCTACTACCTGCCCACTGACGTTACCAGCATCGAAGTTACCACCACCATTTATATTTTCGCCTTGTCCGAAGTACAAACTATCATCTGCACTATGACCCGCCTGATTTCCACGTCCAGTAGACAGATGCCACAACCCTGTAGTACTGGTACCATCTAGATTTGCATTTCCGGATCCATCACTAAAATCAGCGGTATAAATAGTCGTCATAATCTTATTTCCCAAATATGTTCGTTTTAAATTAAATAAAAAGTTGTATATCCATCACTTGGTTAGGCATTTAAAACTTTAACCGCCTTCACCCCAGTTTTATCCCAATTCCCACATCATCCTCGCATTCAAATCTGTGCAAATAACAATCAATTCACCCCTTTCCATTAATTGATTTTGTTATTTGAATTGCCAACTCTAAAATTCATAAATTAAGCCCACTAGAAATACCCTAAAATCACTGCTTTAGTCTATAACCCATTCGGATGACTACTCAGTTCAAACCCAAAAGAACCCTCGTCATAAAATATGAAAAAAGATGCACCACTGAAAAAAATAAAGATGCAAAACACCCATGATTTACAATGTAATTTCTACTTAATAAATTTTTCACGATGTAACAAAACACTGACATTTAGCAAAAAAACCCACACAAAAATGATGAATTTACAGACAATCTCAAAAGCTAATATTTGTAATCAAATGTTTCTATAGATCATTTATTAATCAAATTTGAATTTGAAGAGTGATGCAGTTCTCACTCCACCCACCCTTCTCACTGAATACAAAACGCCCAATGCAATACATCGGGCGTTTATTAAAAAGTATAGAAATAAGACTTATGCGTACATTAAAACTGGCTACTTACTTCAGAACGTGACAGTGATCAAAATGCAGTAGCCGTGCGAGTTAATGGGATATTGCTCATAGCCCCAAAACACAAGTATGAAAAAAGCAAAAGCCAGCTACTTGCGTAACTGGCTTTACCCTAAAATCTGTCAACTTAAGTTTAGGACGAGACAGGCTTTTAAATTACGACCAATTCGCCGCCAAAACTGGATTCAAAGTCGTTTGCTGACTTGCCGATAGATCGATTGTTGAAGGCGGTGTTGAACTCAAAGTCGCCATGGCATTCACCAAACTCTGCACTTCGGAATCTAATAACACCTTGCCATCACCAGACACAAACTGCTCCACATGGGTTTGTGAGCCTGAATACCAGTTCTTGATCAACGCCGTATTACTCGTGCCGATAATATCGACTTCTAAATCGTTGCCGACTTTGCGGAACCAGATTTGATCGGCGCGAACATCAGCCGCAAACTGAAGAACATCCAGATTACCAATGGTGGCATCATTTTCAAACAGTGAATCTGTTCCGCTGGTACGGTTCAGATTGTAAGTATCACTCCCTGCGCCACCCGTCAGGGTGTTGTTACCACTGTTGCCATTCAGGATGTTGTTCAGCGTGTTGCCTGTACCGTTGATTGCGCTCGAACCCGTCAAGGTCAAGTTTTCAACATTAGCCGCTAACGCGTAAGTGATGCTGGATTGAACCAAGTCAGTCCCTGAACTCATGGCTTCAGCAACACTATCAGCTGCGTTGTCGACGATATAGGTGTCATTGCCTAAACCGCCAAGCATCGTATCAGCGCCCACACCACCATCAAGAATGTTGTTACCACTATTACCCGTCAGGGTATTGTTGAGCGTGTTTCCTGTACCGTCTATTGCACTTGCACCGGTTAAGGTCAAGTGTTCTAGGTTGAGACCCAGCGTGTAAGTGAGGCTCGATTGAACCGTATCAGTGCCTGAACTCAATGCTTCAGTGACTACATCACCGACGTTATCGACAACGTAGATGTCATTACCTAAGCCACCGCTCATCGTATCAGCACCAGTACCACCATTTAGGGTGTTGTTACCGCTGTTGCCAGTCAAGATATTATTCAGCGTATTGCCTATGGCGTTGACTGCGCTGATACCGGTTAAGGTCAGGTTTTCGATGTTGGCCGATATCGTGTAAGTAAGGCTCGATTGAACGAGGTCGGTGCCACTCGCTAAACCTTCAGTGACGACATCCCCAGCGTTGTCGACGAAGTAAGTATCATCGCCTGCACCGCCAATCATCGTATCCGCACCGACACCACCATTCAGGATATTATTTCCACTATTCCCTGAAATGGTATTGTTCTGCGTGTTGCCTGTACCATTGATTGCGGCTGCGCCTGTTAAGGTCAAGTTTTCGATGTTCGCTATTAAAGTGAAGTTCACGCTAGATTGAACTATATCAATGCCAGCACTTAAGGACTCAACAACCACATCCCCTTCATTATCAACAACATATTTATCATCACCTAAGCCGCCGATCAGCGTATCTACACCTGCACCACCATTCAGGATATTGTTTCCACTATTTCCGGAAATGGTATTGTTTAGCGCGTTGCCAGTGCCGTTAATTGCGGCTGAGCCAGTTAAGGTCAATCTCTCGACATTGGCACCCAATACATAAGTGATGCTCGATTGAACCAAGTCGTTGCCTGCATTTAAACCTTCCTTAACGACGTCGCCTGCGTTGTCGACAATATAAGTATCATCGCCTAAGCCACCGATCATTAGATCTGCGTCAGCGCCGCCATTCAGGATGTTGTTACCACTGTTGCCCGTTAAAATGTTGGCAACTTCATTCCCAGTGCCATTCAACGCAGCCGTTCCAGTGAGTGTCAGATTTTCAAGATTACTTCCTAAAACATAGGTAATACTGGATTGAACCGTATCTGTACCTTCATTCAGGTTTTCAGTGACGACGTCGCCTGTGTTGTCAACAACGTAAGTATCATCACCTAAACCGCCAATCAGCGTATCTGCGTCAGCGCCGCCATTCAGGATGTTGTTACCACTATTGCCCGTTAAAATATTGGCAACTTCATTCCCAGTGCCATTCAACGCGGCTGTTCCAGTGAATGTCAGATTTTCAACGTTATTTCCTAAGGTGTAGTTAATACTGGATTGAACCGTATCGATACCTTCATTCAGGTTTTCAGTGACGACATCACCTGCGTTGTCGACAATATAAGTATCATCACCTAATCCACCGATCATTAGATCTGCGTCAGCGCCGCCATCAAGGGTGTTATTACCACTGTTGCCGGTTAGGGTATTGGCAAGTTCGTTCCCTGTACCATTCAACGCCGCCGTTCCAGTGAGTGTCAGATTTTCAACATTACTACCTAAAGTGTAGTTAATACTGGACAGAACAGTATCGTTACCTTCATTCAGGTTTTCTGTGACGGTATCTCCTGCATCATCAACGATATAAGTATCATCACCTATACCGCCGATCAGCGTATCTGCACCAGCGCCACCGTCCAGCGTGTCGTTGCCTGCACCACCATCAAGGATGTTATTACCACTGTTGCCCGTTAAGGTGTTGTCAAAAGCATTCCCTGTGCCATTCAACGCAGCGGTTCCAGTCAGTGTCAGATTTTCAACATTATTGACTAAAGTGTAGCTAATACTGGACAGAACCGTATCGTTACCTTCATTCAGGTTTTCAGTGACGACATCTCCAGCATCATCAACAACGTAGGTATCATCACCTGAACCGCCGATCAGAGTATCTGCACCAGCGCCGCCGTCTAGCGTGTCGTTGCCTGAACCGCCGATCAGCGTATCTGCGCCAGCTCCACCGTCTAGCGTGTCGTTGCCTGCACCACCATCAAGGATGTTATTACCACTGTTGCCCGTTAAAGTGTTGTCAAGTCCATTCCCCGTGCCATTCAACGCAGCGGTTCCAGTGAGTGTCAGATGTTCAACATTACTTCCTAAAGTGTAGCTAATACTGGATTGAACCGTATCGATACCTTCATTCAGATTTTCAGTGACGACATCGCCTGCGTTGTCGACAACATAGGTATCATCACCTGAACCACCAAACATCGTATCTGCGCCTGTTCCACCATCCGCCAGATCATTGCCTGAACCGGCATAGATTAAATCATTATCAGCACCACCATAAATCGTATCGTTACCACCCTGACCAATCAAAGTGTCGTTGCCTGCACCCCCATCAATGATGTCATTCCCCTGCACAGGATTGCCATTTACGGCATGCCCCGTCACCGAGACATTGAGCATGAATGTATTGTCATTAAGACTAATCAGACTCGCGAATTCTCGTACTCTGATGTAATAGGTACCCGCGACGGCTGGCGTATAGCTGAGGTAGGAATCCAAATTGGAGAAAGAGCCTGCCCCACCATTAGTTATGGCGCTATCATCATTGGATGCAAGCACAATACCTAGAAAATTCACAACCTCAACAACAACATCTACGCCATAACCTGCTGGATGATTTTCAGCAAAATCAATATCAAGCGTCATCGTTTCCCCAGCACCCACTGAAACACTAAAGTAACTTGGCGTTCCAATTAGTGCCTCCGCAAGCACGGTGCTATGCGGAATACTCGCGTCCCCAAATAATGGGTTTTCGCTTGTCGTCCAAGTAAGACCTTGATCAAGATCATAGGCGGTTAACGTAGTGATGTTTAAATCAAGTGGCGTGTTGGTATGAAAATAACCACTATCACCGATGATGACATCATCACCATCTGCACCATTGATTGTATTATTAGCGGTTGCAGTCGCGGGATGACCAAACATAAAATCATCACCGGCCGTCCCATTCATAGGTTCACCTTGATAAATATAATTAAGTGCCATGATATTATTCCTTGATTTCAATGATTATTTAGATTTATGGATGGTTATAATAAATTTAGATTTATGGATGGTTATAATAAATTTAGATTTATGGATAGTTATAATAAATTTGAATGCGTAACACTGTAACTAGACACTTCACCACACGAAAATCTTGTAGATGCAGATAGTATCTTTACACCTAAACTCAGGTTCCCGATAGCACCCGATACAAAAAAACAACACCGCCGATTTGAGCGACAACTGAAACATAACCTTAATAATGACTCACTGAATGAAGAAAAATCGCTCCAAGCTAAATGAAGTTAAAAATACTAAATTATGAAAAACAATTAGATACAATGAAAACTAGAAGCACATCACAGAAATAACACTTCATTGTATTTGGGAACATTTCTTATTTTCGATACCAGCCTCGATCCATTGCGCATTTAGAGCTACATTCTTCAAACAATTGTCATATTTAAGCAATCTAAGACGATTGATCCAGAAAGCAGATATCATCGGCAAAGCTATGTCTGCGTTAATAGTTGAAATTAAAAAAGAGCTTAATGCTTGTCTCCTTCACCCTCAGGGGGAAGACTTCAAAGCAAAAACATTGAAAGTACGTTTCAACTCTTAACGCGTACATAGCCCTATTTATAGGCTTTGGATATAAAACTGAAAAGGCCATCCGTAGAAGACCTTTTTTGCAATTCGGTTTCAGCTTAACTCCAATTTGCTGCCAACACTGGATCGAGGGTCGTGTGCTGACCAGCAGAAAGCGTGAGTGTCGCTGGAGGCGTTGGACTCACCCCTGCCATTGCATTCACCAGAGTCTGTACTTCGGTGTCTAATAACACCTTGCCATCTCCTGATCTAAATCGCTCAATATGCGTTTGTGAACCCGAATACCAGTTCTTGATCAACGCCTTATTACTCGTGCCGATAATATCTACTGCTAAATCGTTGCCAACTTGGCGGAACCAAATTTGGTCGGCGCTCACATCACTTGCAAACTGCAGAACATCCAGATTACCAGCGGTCGCATCATTTTCGACCAGTGAATCTGTTCCGCTGGTACGGTTCAGATTGTAAGTATCATTTCCCGTACCTCCTGTTAGGGTGTTATTACCACTGTTGCCATTCAGGATGTTGTTCTGCGTGTTGCCTGTACCGTTGATTGCGCTCGAACCCGTCAAGGTCAAGTTTTCAACATTAGCCGCTAACGCGTAAGTGATGCTGGATTGCACCAAGTCAGTCCCTGAACTCAAGGCTTCAGTGACCACATCAGCTGCGTTGTCAACGATATAGGTGTCATTGCCTAAGCCACCGATCATCGTATCAATACCAGTACCACCGCTCAGGATATTGTTTCCACTGTTGCCTGTTAAAGTATTGTTGAGCGTGTTTCCTGTACCGTTAATTGCACTTGCACCCGTTAAGGTCAAGTGTTCGAGGTTGAGACCCAACGTGTAAGTGAGGCTCGATTGAACCGTATCAGTGCCTGAACTCAGGGCTTCAGTGACCACATCACCAACGTTATCGACGACGAAGATGTCATTACCTAAGCCACCGCTCATCGTATCCGCACCAGTACCACCATTTAAGGTGTTGTTACCACTGTTACCAGTCAAGATATTGTTCAGCGTATTACCTATGGCGTTGACTGCGCTTGCACCCGTTAAGGTCAAGTTTTCGATGTTGGCCACTAACGTGAAAGTCAGGCTCGATTGAACGAGGTCGGTGCCACCCCCTGAACCTTCAGTAACGACATCCCCAGTGTTGTCGACGAAGAAGGTATCATCGCCGGCACCACCAATCATCGTATCCGCACCGACACCACCATTGAGGATGTTGTTGCCACTATTGCCTGCAATGGTATTGTTCAGCGTGTTGCCTGTACCGTTGATTGAGGCTGCGCCTGTTAAGGTCAGTTTTTCAATGTTGGCTAATAAAGTGTAGCTCGCGCTAGATTGTACAAGGTCAGTACCTGCGCCCAAGGCTTCAGTAACAACATCTCAACTATTATCAACTACATATGAATCATCACCTAAACCACCGAGCATCGTATCAACACCAGCACCACCGTTCAGGATATTGTTGCCACTATTGCCCGCAAGGGTATTGTTCAGTGTATTGCCCGTGCCGTTGATTGCGGCTGCGCCTGTTAAAGTGAGTTTTTCGAGGTTGGCACCTAATATATAAGTGAGGCTCGATTGAACCAAGTCAGTCCCTGAACTCGATGCTTCCGTGACGACATCGGCTGCGTTATCGATGACATAAGTATCATCGCCTAAGCCACCCATCATGGTATCCACACCAGCACCACCATTCAGGATGTTGTTACCGCTATTTCCAATAAGGGTATTGTTCAGCGCGTTGCCAGCACCATTGATTGCGGCTGCGCCTATTAAAGTCAGGTTTTCAATATTGGCTAATAAAGTGTAGCTCACGCTTGATTGAACCAAGTCGGTACCTGCACTTAAAGCTTCAGTGACGACATCGCCTGCGTTATCAACAACGTAAGTATCATTGCCTAAGCCCCCTATCAACGTATCTGCGCCAGCTCCACCGTCTAGCTTGTCGTTGCCTGCACCACTATCAAGGGTGTTATTGGCGTTGTTGCCTGTTAAAATGTTGGCAAGCTCATTCCCCGTGCCATCCAGAGCTACGACTCCAGTCAGTGTCAGGTTTTCAACATGACTCCCTAACGTGTAGCTAATACTGGATTGAACCGTATCCGTACCTTCACTCAAGTTCTCAGTAATAATATCAGCTATGTTATCAACAACATAAATATCATTACCTAAGCCGCCGATCAGGCTATCGGCACCAACGCCACCATTGAGCGTGTCATTGCCATCCAAACCTGTGATCAAGTCATGGACACTACTACCGATGATATTGTCATCACCGACACTACCAACAATGACAACTTGATCCAAAGAATCAGTGAAGTTAATGAATGTTGTTGAAGAAAGATCAAGACTGGTGGTATCCATATGAATTTCATAGGTATCACTGACATCATCAAAAGTGACACCATTCACAGTCGTAAAATTGCCTGCATTCTGTTGGGATGAATTGACGGTGACTTGTGAAAGTCCATTAAACCCAGAATCTAACAACGACAGTGTTTCAATGCTGGTTAAACTCACTGTCCTTAAATCAAAATTATAGGAGCTAAATCCATCATAGACGGACAAGCTATCCGCACCCTCTCCACCATCATAGACTTCACTCGCCAATAAATCTCCAGCAAGGACGATCTTCAGTGTATCGTCGCCAATACCACCATATAACTGATCGACACCCGCGCCACCCGTGAGCGTGTCATTGCCATCCAACCCTGTAATCACGTCATGAACACTACTACCAATGATATTGTCATTACCGTCACTACCAATAATGACCACTTGATCCAAAGAATCAGTGAAATTATTGAATGTTGTCGTAGAAAGATTAAGACTAGTGGTATCCATATGAATTTCATAGGTATCACTAACATCATCAAAAGTGGCACCATTCACAGTCGTAAAATTGCCTGCATTCTGTTGGGATGAATTGACGGTGAC